>CAZAON010000468.1:0-18840 GCA_964486655.1 uncultured Flavobacteriales bacterium | reverse complement strand
GATTCGGATCTTTTAAAAAGTTTGAGGCCTGCTGCAGTGTTAATGTTTTTCCGTTTACATCGACAGTCATAGCTCCTGCTGTTTCTCCATACTGCTGTTCTTTGACGGTTAATTCGGCAAAGAGCGGAATGTTTTCCTCCCTGAATAAACGAATTTCATTTTCAACGCCTTTCAGATACAGCTGGTAACGTGAATCGAGTTCTTTAGCGTATGGACATTCGATAAGCTTCTTATTGAGCTTGTAGGAATAGGGTTCGATATGCGGATTTACCTGCTCTACGAAAAAAGTATAAGCTTCAGTAAGTTTCTTGTCTATAGTATCGCAGGTCATGCGAATATATAACCAGCCTGCATGCTCTTCAACAGCAGCTTCAAGTTCGCTCAGATCAACAAGCCATTGTATCAACTCTGATTTGGAGTTGATATTCTTAGTGGTCAGGGCTACGTAATAGGGTTCGAGTGACTTCCAGTCTGTAATTGCAAATTCTGCCGGCAAAAACTTTCTCTTCATACCAGCCGATGTTCCGGCAGTCATTGTGTTTTCAGTCATGCTTACACTTTTTTTCTGGTTCTGGCAGTCGATGCCTTCGCATGCTCTGTCTTTGGTCCGTGCGCTTCGTGAATCTTCGGAATGAACTTCTCAGGTTCACCGCCGGCTTTCAGATCTTCCGCATCATCGCTCTTATCTTCTTTAGTAAAATCAATCTTGTCTTTAAGAGCAAGATACCAGGTTAGCATCTTCTTAATATCGGAAGTATAAACACGATCCTCGTCGAATTCAGGAACAACCTGCTTGAAAAATTCACGTAATTTTTTCTCATCGCCTTTCGGATCAATCTTCGCATCCTTGCCATTCGCGAGAATCTTTTTGAAAACGTCTCTTAAGGGAATCTCACCATCACTCGTATAAACAGAGATATCGGTCAGAGTCATGATACGCTGATTGCTGTTAATCATTGTACGTTTCGCATCGTTCAAAGACTCGACAACGAATCCGTTTTTACTGCTGGCAACTATGCGGAAAAGTCCGCTCATTCCCGGTACTGAAATAATTTCTTTTAATTCCATAGTTTGTGAATTGTAGGGGGTAAAGATAGTGGAAAAACTTCAGGGGGCTGCAGGTTCTAAGAGTGTCCAAGACTTTGTTTCGGGTTTCGGGTTGGGGGGCTGCAGGTTCTTAGGGTGTCCGGAATTCTGTTTCGGGTTTTGGGTTTCGGGTTAGGGGCTGCAGGGTGTTAGGGTGTCGAAGATAAAGTTTCGGGTTTTGGGTTTCGGGTTAGGGGGCTGCTGGTTATTAGGGTGTCGAAGATAAAGTTTCGGGTTTTGGGTTTCGGGTTTGGCTAGGTTGGAAGGTTTGGATGGAGTTCAATTTCCCGCATATAATGGATGTGAAATGTTTTTTTTCTTTCGTCATTTGTGTATGGGGACGATTGAAAAATTTGAAGATCTTGAAATCTGGAAGATGGCAAGAGATCTGAATAAAAAAACTTATTCCTTTTTTGAGCAGGAACAATTTGCCAAAGACTACAAGCTTCTGAATCAAATGAATGGTTCTTGCGGATCAATAATGGACAACATAGCAGAAGGATTTGATAGAGGTGGCAGAAGAGAATTTATTCAGTTCTTAAGTATTTCGAAAGCATCGGCTGCTGAATATAAATCACAATTATACAGAGCCTTAGACCGTAAGTATATTACTGAAAAATACTTCGAAGAATCATACAATCTTGCAGAAAGCATTTCGAGAAAAATAAAAACATTTATGAATTACCTTAAGAATTCTGAATTTAATGGATCAAAATTCAACTAAGAAACCAAAACCCAAAACACATTTCTTTCATACACACTCATAGACAACAGAGCCAACCCGAAACCCAAAACCCGAAACTAAATCTTAGACACCCTAAGAACCCGCAGCCCCCCAACCCGAAACCCAAAACCCGAAACCCGAAACAAGAACTTCGACACCCTAATAACCTGCAACCCCTAACCCGAAACCCGGAACCCGAAACCTGATCTTGGACACCCTAAGAACCTGCAACTCACCTAACAACCGACAAAGGCAACGACCTGCTCCACCCCCCCGACTGAATTTTCAGGAGATAATTTCCTGCGGGAAGATCGCTGATGTTCTTGTGAATGGAATATCGGCCCGACTGCAGTGGCTCGTTAATAATTGTCATAACTTTTTGTCCGGTCAGGTTGTAAATAGAGAGATCAGTGTTGTTCTTTTCGCCCAGACTAAATTCAAAACGGATTTCGTTACTGGCCGGATTTGGAAATGCCTGCAGAGAGTTTCCTTTTGCAGAGGCAATTGGTTCAATTCCAACAAAACTGTCATACTTAATTTGTGCAGCATCGGCAGCAGCTTGTAATTCTGACAAATCCTCGCCGGCTAACAATGCAAATGCGACTTCAACGGAGTCGCCGGGAGCCAGATTAAATGGGCCTGATGAAACAACGCTTAATACATCATTACCAGAAGATGTTGCTGTTCCGGAATTTGCGCGTGAAGTTGATAATGAAAGATATTTTTCGGCATCGGTATAACCGGTTGTCATATCAATTCCTCCATTATTTGCCGTGTTGTCAAGAGCATAATGATTGAAGCCGCCCGAATGACTGAGCAATTTCACTCCGCCATACAATCCGCCAGCATCTGTATTCCAGACATAACCCATACGCCTGCCATTATCGGTAGAACATTTGTTATTCGCAAAAGTCTGGATATCCCAATCGGAGAAAATTCCCGCCCAAAAATTCGTTAAAGTAGAGGTTCCTGAATTTCGTATAATGTATTGAACCATAACATAGTTATCATCAGGAGCCGCAACCCATGCATAAGCATTGTGTCTTATAATTACTTCTAACGGAACACTTGAAGTTGGTCCGTAATCCCTAAAGATGCCGTTCACATCGAAGTTTGAAACCGTACCCGGTTCGTGCGAAATAACATTCGAAACAGAAGAAAAATCCTCATCATTTCCGGATGCGCCACGCATATTATCAGAAACCTGGGTTCCGGTTGCACCAACCATTAAACCCATGTCATATAATATGGAAGCACTGCCTTTATAGGTGAATCCCAAACCCTGAAGCTGACCGGTTTGGTTATAACCTATAATACCCTTACTGGTAATGCTTGTGCCCACATTATTGATATTAATATTTACATAATCAACATTCACTGTTATAGTAGCAATGAAATTGTCTGACCACGTTCCATCGGTAAGAATTATTCTAAGTGTGGCTGTCGAATTCAGAGGGGCCGTTGGCTTTACATATATTCTGTACGGCAGCGTATAATTTGAAATTGTGTCGAACGTATTTATCACTCCGGCATTGAAATTATTTTGCAAAATCTGAACATCGTTTGAAGTGGTAACCAGAGAGCAGGTAAGATTCGCAGTCGGACGGAGCAGATTTTCAAACACACTTGTCATATCCAAAGTGTCACCCGGCATAAAGACCTCATCATTATTATCTGTAAAGTAATTTGACTTCACAATAACTCCGGGAGATACAGAATCAGTAACGGCTTTTAACAAATTGACCCTGCCTTTTCCAAGTTTTCCGTTATAAAATATATTTCCGGCGGTATTATAAATGTTATCACATGTAGACCTCAATTGTTCCCCTGCCTGCAGAGCGTTTAGCGAAGGAAATCTTGACCTGATCATAGCGGCGCATCCTGCAGCAATTGGTGATGCCATCGAAGTTCCGTCTAATGTTGTATAGGTATCATTATAGTACGTTGACAGAATATTATCACCGGGTGCGCATACATCAATGTCTCCACCATAATTCGAAAATCCGGCAAGACCATCGTTGCTTTGTGTGGCGGCAACGGAGATTACATTCTTGTAGGAAGACGGGAAATGACTTATTTCCTGACCGTCATTTCCTGCTGCCGCGACAATGAGCACATCCTTATTAAAAGTACAATAGTCAATGGTTTGCTGTTCAAAAATACTCTGGAATCCGTTTCTACCCCATGAGCAGTTTATTACGTCCGCGCCATGATCAGCCGCATATACGACTCCGTCATATCCGTCATCAATCACCTGGCTGTTATCGAGCGATGTTTTTACACCGATAAATTTACATTTGAAAGCCGGCGAAGCAACTCCTACTCCATTATCCGTGGCAGCTGCCGCGCATCCGCTGACATGTGAGCCATGAAAACTTGATACCACAACGGGGTTATTATCATCTTCACTCACATCCCATCCGTGGAAATTATCTATAAAACCATCGCTATCATTATCAATTCCGTCGATCGGATCGGCATAATTTAATTTTACGTTTCCCTGAAGATCGGGATGATCCCAATCGGTTCCACTGTCTACAATTCCAATAACGGTATTCGTATCTCCTTTCCAGACATCCCAGGCATTTCTTGCATTGATCTTTGTTATTGCATATTGCGAAGCCTGACTCGGATCGTTTGGCGTGTAATTCATCGTATGAATGTAATGAGGCTCCGCATATTCCACTACTCCGCTTGCCAGCACTGTATTCATCGCTTTTTCAATATCAACTGACGGAGAAAATCGCACCTGGTAAACAAGACTGAGGTCAACCAGTTTTTGTCCGTACTTGTTTACCTTTTCCGCAGGCTCAAATATTTTCGGAAACTTTTTGTCAACGGCAGTAAATGAAATTGCCTCTAAAGCTGTTCGCAATTCCGGAATCTCTATCGAATGTTCACTGCAAAGCGAACGATATTGCGGCTTAACATTTATTATCAGAATTCCCGGCTTATATGCAGAGCCATGATATGACTGACCGGGTGTTTCTCTGTTTGGATTGGAAGCATTCGCCGCAATGCCAGAGATCAAACAAATTAGCATTAATTGGGTAAACAGGAATTTCATTTGGGGGGTGATTTCTGAAGGTTTATGATGAGAGGTTTGAGATGACTAATGTACTATGTTGCAGTCACTCCGGCTAATAGAATTTGCCGAAGTTTCAGAATATTTATCAGAATTTGACATTCCGAAGATAATTCATAGTTCCTGTATTTACTACGTTTGCCGAACCAGATCGCTGAACATGGGAATCTGTTCCAGGAATACATACGACTGATTCTGAGTATCTACCCTGCAGCAAATTGTTTCCATTCCGTTTGAAAGCAGAAAATAACTGACTCCCAACGTCATATTATACCTGGCGGCCTGATCAAAAACCGACTGAGTAATCTTTACTGAAGGAGCCTTACATTCGGCAATCAAAACAGGTTGTAACTCATTCGAATAAACAACGATATCTGTTCTTCGGTATAACCTGTTAACAACCACTTTTTTTTCAACACTGAGCAAAGATTGAGGAAACTTCCGTTCATTCACCAGAAATTGTAAAAGGTGTTGTCTAACCCATTCCTCAGGTGTCAATACAACATATTTTCTTCGAATCATATCAAAAATTTTTAAACTTTGCCCGTGCTCATCCGCACGTTGAAGTTTAAATTGATATTCCGGAAAAGATAAACGGGGAAGTTCCAATTTGATGAATGAAATTATATGAATAATAAAAAAGAAATTGTAGACAACTGGTTACCCAGATACACAGGGACTCCTCTTGCTTCTTTCGGCAAATATATACTACTGACGAATTTTAATCACTATGTGAAATTATTTTCAGAGTGGAATAAAGTACCCGTTCAGGGACTAGACCGCCCGATGCAGAATGCAACTTTTGAGGGAATGTCTATCATCAACTTCGGAATTGGCAGTCCGAATGCCGCTCTTATTATGGATCTTCTCTCGGCCATACAGCCCAAAGCGGTTCTCTTTCTTGGAAAATGCGGCGGATTAAAGAAAAAAAATGCCGTAGGAGATCTGATCTTACCGATTGCCGCCATTCGCGGAGAGGGAACCTCAAACGATTATTTACCATCAGAAGTACCCGCACTTCCCGCCTTTAGTCTGCAGAAAGCGGTGTCAACTACCATTCGTAATCATGACCGCGATTACTGGACCGGAACGGTACTTACCACTAACCGCCGTGTATGGGAACACGATAAGGAATTTAAAAAATACCTTCAGAGCACGCGAACGATGGCCATTGACATGGAGACTGCTACTATTTTTGTGGCCGGATTCGCGAATAAAATTCCGACAGGCGCTTTGTTGCTGGTTAGTGATCAGCCTATGATTTCGGCCGGAGTGAAAACTGCTGAAAGCGACAAGAACGTGACCGAGAAATTCGTTGAAGCTCATCTTCAGATCGGCATAGACTCATTGAAAGAATTAGTCAATAACGGACTCACTGTAAAACACCTTCGCTTCTGATTTCATGACATTCGAACAGATCATTTCGGATATAAAGAAAAAGATTTATCACCCTGTATATTTTCTTACCGGTGAAGAGCCTTTTTACATTGATCAGCTTGCCGATCATTTTGAGAATTCCATTTTGTCAGAAAGCGAAAAGGAATTCAACCAGTCGGTCGTGTACGGTAAAGATCTTGATGTCTATACATTGATCAGCTACGCACGAAGATATCCGATGATGAGCAGTCACCAGGTTTTGATCGTGAAAGAAGCGCAGGACATGAAGTCTTTATTCGCGAAAGAAAAATCCGATAAGAAAGGAAAAAAGGATAAAGAAGATAAAGACCCTTTCGCCGATTATTTGCAAAAGCCGACAGAATCTACCATTCTCGTATTTTGTCATAAATACGGGAAAGTTGACAAGCGGACGAAAATCGCGAAACTGCTCGACAAGCATGCGGTCGTCTTCGAATCAAAGAAAATATTTGACGATGCTTTGCCTGCGTGGATTGCCAAACTGATTACTTCGAAAGGCTTTAAAATAGACGCGAAATCATCCACAATGCTTGCTGATAATCTCGGTAACGACCTAACTAAAATTGCAAACGAAGTCAGCAAACTCGCGCTCAATCTCAAACCCGGACAGGAAATAACTCCGACCATCATCGAAGAAAACATCGGAGTAAGCAAGGACTTTAATATTTTCGAATTACTCAAAGCGATTGGTCAGCGCAATACTTTAAAAGCCTTCAGAATCGTCGAATACTTCGCTTCAAATCCAAAAAATAATCCGATGGTCCTTTCTATCACTCAACTCTACGGTTATTTTTTGAAAATTCTTACCTATCATCAGCTCGACGACCGTTCAGCCAATAATGCCGCAAGCATCCTGGGCGTTCACCCTTACTTTCTGAACGATTATGTGAACGCATCCAGAGCATATCCTGCATCACATTGCATAAGAAACATCAGCTATATCAGAGACTTTGACCTGCGTTCGAAAGGTGTAAAAAATCTGAGTGCCGGCGAAGGCGAACTGATGAAAGAACTGATCTATAAAATTCTCAACTGATCTATGAAGTACTGGCTTGTCAAAAGCGACCCTGACACCTATTCATGGGATGATCTTGTAAAAGACAAAGAGACAAGCTGGGATGGCATTCGCAATTATGCGGCGCGAAATCATATGCGGGATATGAAAAAGGGCGACACGGTAATTGTCTATCACAGCGGCGGAGAAAGCGCGCTGAAAGGCTTAGCGACTGTTACAAAAGAATTTTACCGTGATCCGACAACAGAAGAATCAGCCTGGGTAAGTGTAAAACTGAAAGCGGGGAAAGCTTTGAAAAAAGCAATTACACTTACAGAAATTAAATCGAATAAAAAACTGAAGGATATGATGCTCATCAAGATCAGCCGCCTGTCAGTCATGCCCGTTACAGAAGCAGAATACACCGAAATAATGAATATGCAGGGTTGATTTTCCGTACTTCAACTCACGCAATTTCATTTATTAATAATAGTTAAATCTTCTCTTTGTGTTTGCTTCATAAAGCGCAACCATTACATTTGCGACTCTTTATGAAACAGATTTCCCTACTCTTATTATTTACAGCTTTAAGTCTGGTTGGTCTTGGACAAACTGCTGAAATTCGTGGTTTCATTTACGAAGAATCGAGCTCAGAACCCTCTATTTACACAAGCGTCTATCTGAAGGGTACGACATTCGGAGCACAAACGAACCTCGACGGATTTTTTACGATCAGCCGCATTCCGCCCGGATCATATACGCTGACCGTTACATCAATCGGTTTCGATACAATATCGGAACAGATTACTTTGAAACCCGGCGATCGTATTACACGGAAATTGTACCTGAAGAAGTCGGCCATCGAAATGCGTGAGCTTGATGTATCTGCTGAAAATGAATCGAAAAAAACAGACACTAAAGTTTCCGTCAATAAAATTACTCCGAAAGAAATCAAACAAATTCCAAGCATTGGCGGTGATGCCGACCTTGCACAATTTTTACAGGTTATTCCGGGTGTCATCTTTACCGGTGACCAGGGAGGCCAGCTTTACATTCGTGGAGGTACACCTATTCAGAATAAATTACTGCTCGACGGAATGATTATTTACAATCCGTTTCACAGTATCGGATTGTATTCTGTTTTTGATGCAGATATAATTCGCGGAGCCGATATTTATACCGGAGGCTTCAATGCCGAATACGGCGACCGCATTTCTTCCATCATGGACATTACTACTCGTGACGGAAATAAAAAAAGACTGGCAGGTAAAGTTTCCGCTAATACCTTTACCGCAAAAGTACTATTAGAAGGTCCGCTCAAAAAAGAAACCGAAAAAGCGGAAGGCAGTTCATCATTTCTTGTTACCGCAAAAAATTCCTATCTCGATAAGAGTTCGAAAGTGTTTTATGACTATGTAGATTCACTCGGACTCCCCTATTCTTTTAATGACCTGTACGGAAAAGTTTCTTTCAACAGTAAAAACGGAAGCAAGTTCAACCTGTTTGGATTCCGATTTGCCGACGATGTAAATTACAGACATGTTGCGGAACTTGGCTGGACAAATGCCGGCGGCGGAGCAAACTTCGTTTTAATTCCCGGTCAGTCATCGGCTTTGATCGATGGTAACTTCGCTTACTCTAATTATCAGATATCAATGACTGAAGGTGTGAATACACGTTCAAGCAGTATCAGTGGTTATAACGGCGGACTTTCATTTAACTATTTCTATGGTCGGGACGAATTTCGATATGGGATTGAATTACTTGGATTCCATACCATATATGACTATACGAATGTAACAGGAAGTCATAATGCCCAGGATGAAAACACCACTGAAATCGCCGCATTCTTCAAGTATAAAAAACTTTGGAACAAGGTAATTTTTGAACCCGGACTGAGATTTAACTACTACTCATCATTATCTGAATTATCCATTGAACCACGCGTTCAGGTTAAATACAATGCATTCGAAAAACTCAGATTTAAAGCGGCTGCCGGGACGTATTCACAGAATTTACTTTCGACAAGTTCTGATCGTGATGTGGTAAACCTGTTTTACGGATTCCTGTCGGGATCTGATGATTTGCCCAGTGAATTCCGCGGTGAAGAAATCACCTCACGTTTGCAGACAGCCGAACATCTGATCGCGGGGTTTGAACTGGATCTACCTTTCCATCTTACTTTAAATGTAGAAGGTTATTACAAAAACTTCTCTCAGCTCGAGAACATCAACCGTGATAAAATTTATAAAGACGACGCGCAACACAACGACAAACCGGAAGAGCTTCGCAAAGATTACATCGTTGAAACAGGAGTTGCTAAAGGAGTTGACATGACTCTTAAGTATGAACATCGCCGTCTTTATGTCTGGTTGGTATATTCACTTGCCTTTGTTAATCGTGACGATGGTATTCGTGAATATGAACCTAACTTTGACAGAAGACATAACCTGAATCTTGTTACTTCATACAAATTTGGTAAAAAGGAAGAATGGCAGGCAAATGCACGCTTCAATTTTGGTTCACCATTTCCATTCACACAAACGCAGGGATTTTACGAGTCCGTTCAATTTCCTGACGGCGTCGGCACAGATATTTTACAACAAAACGGACAGCTTGGAATTTATTACGGCGATCTGAATAAAGGAAGACTTTCTTATTTCCACCGTCTCGATGTGAGCATTCAGCGAAATTTCACTCTTGGAAAAAATTCTGTTCTTGAAATCACAGCCGGTATTACGAATGTGTATGACAGGGATAATATTTTCTACCGCGACAGGATCACAAACGAAACGATTTATCAGTTACCTATCATTCCGAGTATCGGGGTTACACTGAGCTTCTGAGGGGCTGCAGGTCCTGAATGGTGTCGAAGATTTAGTTTCGGGGTTCGGGTTTCGGGTTGGGGGGCTGCAAGGCGTTAGGGTGTCGAGGTTCTAGTTTCGGGTTTCGGGTTGGGGGTTGGGGGATGCAGGACGTGAGGGTGTCGTGGTTCCAGTTTCGGGTTTCGGGTTTCGGGTTGGGGGCTGCAGGGCGTAAGGGTGTCGTGGTTCCAGTTGCGGGTTTCGGGTTGGGGGTTGGCTTCAATCTTCAATAAACCAATTTCCATCCTATTCCATAGGCTCCGTTTTCAGAGAAGGGATAAATATAGCTTAGTGTTTTCTGCTCTTTGTTTTTATAATTCGGAAAAAGTCTTTTCTCGTTTTCATAAACCTGTTTGCCGCAGAAATAACCGATGATGGCTCCCAGAAAAACATCTGATGCCCAATGCGTGTGCTCGATAATTCTGGTTACACCGACAATTGTTGCGAAAGAATAAAGAGTAATTGGGACAGCTTTATAATCGCTGTACTCCTTGCTGAATGCAGTTGCCATCGCAAATGCCGCTCCGGTATGACCGGAAGGAAAAGCATCAAAGGCCGCTATACTGCGGTGACTGCCAAACTGAGCAAACGGCCCGAACCAGTGATCGCTATTGAACTCTTTGTCGGTATAAGTAGCCTCGGGACGCATTCGTGAAGACAGCATCTTACCCACCCTGATCCATAGTCCGGCCGTGATTGCAGCCTGTGAAGCCATGAGTGATGCTCTGAACAAACGATAGTCATGCATCACAAGGCTGTAACTTCCGATTCCCGCGACAAGAATATATCCGTAATAGTCTCCGAATTCTGTCACATGCGGACTCACATCATTTATAAACGGATTGTCAGCTTTAACATGTTTTAATTGATTATCAATTTCCTGATCATAGTTGATCAATACCAATGTTCCCACAACCGTTGCTCCGAGCAGAATAAAATCAGTTCCTTTCATTCGTAACGGAAACGTCGCCTGATAACCAAGATTATGAATCAGAGTCGGAACATAGCCCTTTTTCGAACGAAAGAAACTTAAGGTCGAATCGTTTTTAAAGCTTTTACCGAAAGACTTATAGCTTATTGAAGCCGAATCGAGCGGCGTCACCTGTCCGATCGATTGATTTGCAATAATCAATAACAAAAAGAATACTCTAAACTTCACCTAATGAGGTATTTGATTCAATGAAAACCTCCGTGTTTAAGAAATTTCCATTTAATGTTAGCTGGTTTGGGTCAAAAGCCCCATTCGACCAAAATACAGGATTACTTTATTACGTTTACAAGCATTTATTTGTCATGAAAGTTTTTTTGTTAACCGATATGGTTTACTTTTGTACCCCGTGTTGATGAAATCATTATCGATTCCGGCAACTCCAAAAGTCTTTTTTAACATTCAACGCGGTGAGATCAGCAAAATATATATTCGTTACGGGAGGTGTTACCTCTTCATTGGGAAAAGGCATTATTTCAGCCTCTTTAGCCAAACTATTACAAGCAAGAGGTTATACGGTAACCATTCAAAAGCTTGATCCCTACATCAATGTTGATCCGGGCACATTAAACCCTTACGAACATGGTGAATGTTTCGTAACCGACGATGGCGCCGAAACAGATCTCGATCTTGGACATTATGAAAGGTTCCTGAATACTCCTACCTCTCAGGCAAACAACGTGACCACCGGTCGCATTTATCAGACCGTCATTAATAAAGAACGCGAAGGAGCTTTCCTTGGAAAGACAGTTCAGGTCATTCCGCATATAACCGACGAAATCAAACGTCGCATCCGGATATTGGGTGATACGGGAAACTTCGACATCATTATTACGGAAATCGGCGGAACGGTTGGTGATATTGAATCATTGCCGTATATAGAGACAGTAAGACAATTGAAATGGGAACTGGGTAATTCAGCCATGGTCATTCACCTGACATTAGTTCCGTTTCTTACAGCAGCCGGTGAATTAAAAACAAAACCTACTCAACATTCCGTAAAGGCTTTACTTGAATTAGGAGTTCAGCCCGACATTCTTGTTTGCAGAACAGAGAAAAGTATTTCATATGACATTCGAAGGAAAATCGCCCTGTTTTGTAATGTGAATGTGAATGCAGTCATTGAATCAATTGATGCGGAAACTATTTACGAGGTTCCGCTCATGATGTACAAAGAACAACTGGATAAAGTTGTGCTTGCCAAGTTTAAACTTCCTCTTCAGCATGAACCGGAATTAAAGCAATGGAAAGATTTTTTAGGCAAACTGAAAAATCCTCTTAGCGAAGTTCGTATCGGACTTGTCGGAAAGTATATTGAACTTAAAGATGCTTACAAATCTATTGCGGAATCATTTATTCATGCAGGTGTTGCGAATGAATGTAAGGTAAAATTGGAATGGATTCACTCCGAAAAAATAGACAGCGATAACGTAGTATCCAAATTAGGCGGACTACATGGGATTCTGGTTGCGCCGGGATTCGGGGATCGTGGAATAGAGGGAAAAATCACAGCGATTCAATATGCACGTGAAAACAATATTCCGTTTCTGGGAATATGTCTGGGCATGCAATGCGCGGTGATCGAATTCGCACGAAATGTTTTAGGATTAAAAAATGCTCATTCTACAGAAATGGAACCGGAGACAAAATATCCGGTAATCGATTTCATGGAAGAGCAGAAAAAAGTTACACGCAAGGGAGGCACAATGAGATTGGGCGAATATCCTTGTGTGATACAAAAAGGATCAAGGGCATTTTCCGTTTATGGAAAACAAAAAATATTCGAAAGACACCGTCACAGGTACGAGTTCAATAATAAATACCTGGCGCAGTTTGAAGAAGGCGGTTTAACTGCCTCGGGAATAAATCCGGATAACAACTTGGTCGAAATCGTGGAGAATAAAAATCATCCGTGGTTTGTCGGTGTACAGTTTCATCCCGAATATAAAAGCACGGTAGAGAATCCGCACCCTCTTTTTGTTCGATTCGTAAAAGCCGCAATGGATTATACGAAACAGACACCGGTTATAAAAAACAGCATGTCTTCCATCAATCACTGATAGCTTTTCAATTTAAGACAAGCTGCTGACGTGACGTTTTTTCATTCTGCGAAACAGTCACAATGTAAACGCCCTTTGCAAGATCAGAGATATCAATTAAAGCATTATCCGTTCCGGGCCTTATTTCAGTTCGTCTTTGAATTTTACCTGTCAGATCGCAAATAAAAATTTCCGAAACAGAACCTGATCTGTCGAATGAAATTTTTGTCGAGACGGAAGCCGGGTTCGGACTAATTTTAAAATTCAAATCTCCGTTAACATTCGATACATCAGATGTAAGCAGACTAACAGTCACAACTTTTTTGTTCACACTTGCGAGATTTCCACTGACATCCATAGTAGCAATTTGAAAGATGGGAGCCCTGTATAAAGGGGAATACCACGTATACTTTTTTATGTTAACATATGTATCAATACCCGTACCGGCACCGATTATAAGGTTCATTGTTGTAACAACTCGAAGAACGTTCTGAAAGCTTCCGGTGTAAAGGGTAAGGTTTCCTGTTCCGTCAGCTTCTACGCCTATTGTTCCGCTTAAAGGATAACCAAAAACACCTGTACCGGTTACAGGCACATTCATGATAGTATCACCATATTGAAGAGGGACATCGATTAAACGCTGAGAATTTGAAATCACAAGTTCAACTGATTGATCTTTATAACCGAGATACTGAAGTTGTGTACTTGATCTGTAATAATAATCGTCGCCTCCGAATAACGAAGTTGCTTTGAGATTTGAAGTCGGAAACAATGCATCATTTCCTGATCCTGCAGGAATTGTATATGCTTCACTTATGACAGAAGGATTCACAAAAAAGGAACCGAAATTCCATACCTGATTTGTACCACCCGGACCGGCCTGAATTGTTGTATCAGTAATTGTTTTGTTTCCCCATACATCGCCTGCAACAGGAATGTTAGGAGATTGAACAATTGCCTGAGAAAAAACATTTCCTCCGGCTAAAATTAAAAACAGAAAAATATTTTGTGATAGAAATTTACTCATTGGAATTTGTTTAATGTTTAGTTGATACAATGATAAAACATTTCAATCCATAATAACAGCATTTAACCACCGATTATTAAAAAAAACTTCATTTAAAGTCCACAATAAACAAGATTCGTCTACAAAATAACAGCATTGGCAATACGATAGCCCCCGTTTACAATTTAATTGGTCAGGATAGTGAAAAAGGTTGCTTTTTTGGCTTATAATTCTGATTTTTGGAGGAGCTTATAATCAGTGGGTTTAGTAAGTACTTCATCTCCCGAAATATTCAATACTTGTCTAAAACAAAACCATGAAAAAAACAATTACCAGAATTTCAATCTTGCTTGTATTCCTGCTGGCAACTTGTCATGTTAATGCACAATTAGCTTCAGGTATTCCGCATTTGTTTTCTGTAACACCAACTGCGCTTGCCTACCCGACGGCAGGGCAGATACCGGTTGTTGTTCCTGCCGCATCGGTTGATGAGTGGGATACCTTAATTGCTCCTGTCGGATTTAATTTTGTTTTTGCGGGTACAACCTATACTAAAATCATACTTTCTTCGAATGGCTGGTTAGCACTTGCGCCTTCCACAATGAATTATCCTCTCACAGTCCCACCGTTACCAAACAACCAGTTAAATAATAACACAACCGGATTACCCATTATAGCACCGCTTTGGGATGATCTTTCTTCCAGTGTAATTTCATACAACATTAACGGAGGAGCATTATGGGTCCGCTGGACAAGTAAATGGCAGAAGACCAGTGCGGCTGCCGCTTCAAGTTTATTTCATGTCAGACTGGATCTGACAACTTTTGCAATTTCCTTTCATTATCCGAATGTTGCTTATGTACCTGTGACACCGAGTGCTTCAATAGGAATTGCCGGAGAATGTACGGGTGATTTTTATTCGGTTAATGTAAATGGCGCTACTACAGCTTATGTTGACAGTTCTGTAGAAAATCCAAATATTGGTCAGGGCGGCGCTACTACCGTACGACCACTAAACGTGTATTATACCTTTACTCCAATTTCTTCGAATGACAATTGTGCCAACGCAAAAGATCTGGGAACAATTACAGGCACTTGTACTAATTTATTAACATCTACATTTAATGCGACAACTTCGGGTTCTGCCATTTGCTCAACCAGCGATGTTAAAGACGTCTATTTTAAATTCTTCAAACCGGCCGGAGTAGCTTCGGTAACAATTACAACATCACCTGCAACCTGCAAAAGCGTTACAGGAACAACTGTTGAATTGTTAAGCGCATGCGGAGGAGCCTCCCTTGCCTGTGCAACAACAAGTGTGTCGAATCCTAACTTCGGTGAAATAGTTACCACCAGGCCCTGCGTTGCTGAAACTCTGTGGGTGAGGGTAACAGGAGATGCGGATATCGCCGGCAAATTCAACATTTGCGTTAAATCAGGTGGATCGTCCGGCGGAGGACAAGCCTGTGCCAGTGCGACTTTCATTTGCGCTCCGCTTCCATATACACAAACCGGAATGACAACAGCGGGTTCCGTTAATGACTATGATAGCACATCTTCTGTCTGCCACACTGTATTCATGAATGGCGAAGATTATGTATTTTCATATACTCCTACAGCTAATCAGTGTATTCGTGTAAACCTTACGACAACAGGCCAGAATCCTGGACTATTTGTTTACAGTGGCTGTCCTAATACGCCGGGTACGCATTGTCTCGGAACAGCCGAAGGAACAACCGGATCTATAACTGTAAATTCTGTAGCGCTTACTGCCGGTCAGACCTATTACATCGTTGTTGATAATTCAACCGCAGGCGGTAATACAAATATTCCTTTCGACATAACCGTTTCAGCGGTCGGTACGGCAAATGCCTATGATGCTTGTGCCAGTGCCGTGAACCTGGGAACAATTAACAATGCTGTCAGTTGTGTCCCTCAGACTTTTTCAACTGAATGTGCTACTCCTACTCCGGTTGGACAGGCCGGACTTCCTTCCTGTGTTCCGGCTAACCCTGTTCCTTATTTTATTGACGGCGTGACTGGTGATGTCTGGCTTCGTTTTACGGCCGGCTTTTCCGGTTCACTTCAGATTAATACTTATCAGAGCGCTGTAAATACAACTACCAATGCGGCAATGGCTATTTACTCAGGTGCCGCTTGTCCGTCAAGTGCTGCTGCACCTTATGCCTGTGACTACAACTCAGGTCCGAACGGAATGCCAAGTTTATCTATTCCGGTAATTAACGGAACAACTTATTACATAAGAGTGTGGACAGAACATCCGGAGAACGAAGGGAACTTTGACATTTGTTTTCAAAGTGCATGTTCACCTCCGAACGATCTTCCTTGCGGAGCTGTTTTCCTTCCAATGGGTGGAACAGTGGCCGGATTTAACACTTGTGCCAGCGGAACCGGCGAACCTGCAAATGCCGCACAATGTGTAGCGGGCGGAACAATCAATTCGGTTTGGTATACGACGCTTGTTCCACCAAGCGGACAAATCAGAGTTCGTACACATCCGTTAACACTGACTGATACTCAAATCCAGGGATTCAGTATTCCGGGTGCAGGATGTACTAATTATGCGGCTGCAATCCCAAGAACCTGTAATGATGATGGTACTGCATGTGCCGGCGGATTCAACGACTTTTCAGAACAATTGTACAGCGGATTAACTCCGGGTGATACATTTTATATCGCACTTGACGGTGTGAATTCACTGACAGGCTCATTCGAAATTTCAATTATTGACGGCTCCGGTACAGTCTTTCCACCGGTCAACCAACAGGACTGTGGCAGTCCGCAAATTATCTGCTCTACAGCAAATATCGTTGTAGCGGATCCCGGATTCAGAAATAACGGAAACGTATGCGACCTTCCTTCAGGCTATGGCTGCTGGGGAACAGGAGAAAGAAATTCAGTTTGGTACCAGTTTACCGTTGACCCTGCGATTACAGGTGGTACGGCAACACTTGGTTTCAGCATAAGTACGCTGGGAAGTACAGATATCGACTTAATCATGTGGGATGTTACCGGAATCGCAAATCCTTGTCCTCAAATCCAGTCTCAAACATTACCGATCGCTGCCTGTAATTATGCAGCGGCAAGTGCAAGTACCGGTCTTACCACGACCCTTCCATTGCCTTATGCGTATAGCAACTCACTTGTTTTCAGCGGTGCGCCGAGAACGTATTTATTATTATTAAATAACTGGAACAGCGCCGCGAATGCAGGCTTTACATTACAATGGGCGGGCAGTCCTCCTCCTATTTCCAATACGGCAAGCGCATCGGTATGGGACGGACAAACAAATACGCAGTATGCGACATCAACTAATTGGGGTGCTTGCGGAACAAGACCGACATGCGGAATCGATGCGACGGTGAATGCTACAGCAAATGGCCGCCAGCCTATAATTGCCGGTGTTGAATCGGTAAAAAATATTACGATAAACGCAGGCGCTACCTTAACTTTATTGCCGGGCGCCACTCTTTCAGTTTGTGGTAACTTCACCAACTTCGGAACACTTGTTTGCCAGCCGGGTTCAACCATTAACTTTATTGGAACGGCCAATCAAACAATTCAGGGAAATTTAACCGCTCCGAATTCATTCGCGAACCTTGTGATCAATAAACTCGGTGGAAGCGTTCAGCTACTTTCGAATATTGATATCAGTGAGAATTTCACGATCAGCAACGGAACAAGTATTTTTAATTACAACGGTAAATATGTAAAACTCGCTGGTAATTATACGGGCTGGAACAATGCAACTACAACCGGCATCGGTGGAAGCACGCTTGAATTCAACGGAACAATTAATCAGTACTACACAAACGTAAACGGTGTTGATACACTTAACCGTCTAAAGGTCAATAAAGCAAGTGGTAAAGTTTACCTGCTCTCAACCGGATTCAGCACCATGCATATTGATTCTGTACTCAATCTAACTTTAGGAAATATCGTTACACCAAGTAACCTTGAAGTAAATGTGAAATGGGGTAATATACTCGGAGTAGTTTCTCATTCCGCGAACAGCTTTGTCGACGGACGTTTGCGTCGCAGACTCTATCTGGGATCAATTGATTTTCCTGTCGGAGATTCAGCTGTAGTCAATCAGGGCGCATCGAATGGTTATGAGCTTATGAACGTAACATTCACATCCAGCACGGTTATCCCCGATTTACTTGCATGGTTCGATGTTTGGCCTACGGTGCCCCCTAACGGACCGGTTGGATTTGACCTTTGCGGAACGTTTACAACTCAATACGATTTATTGCCAATGCTTAACAGCGGATATTGGACATTCCAGAGATCTTCAGCATCTTTCAATGGCGCGTATAATCTAAAGGCCTTTAATACGGGTGGTAACAATGCTACCGGTACTGTATGGAGTATTGCTTATGCGCCTATTGCAGCAAATCCTTCCGCTCAGGCATCGTGGGGTCTTTTAGGTACATGCGATCCGACCAGTACACTTGCAATTGACAAAAGGAATCAGTTAAATGTCCCTGTTCTTCCGGCAGGTGGTTCATCGTTCAACCATCTTTATGCGGCTGTTCAATCAACAGTAGTACTTCCTGTCGAATTATTATCGTTTACTGCTGAGCCTCGTGGTGAAACAGTGGTTTGCCGTTGGGA
>CAZAON010000467.1:0-2383 GCA_964486655.1 uncultured Flavobacteriales bacterium | reverse complement strand
TAAAAGATGATGTAATAGCCGGATTTTGTTCAAAATTAAAATTCATTCCAAAGCTGATTGTTCACACTTCGGGAACATGCAGCATGAATGTCTTTCCAAAGAATTATAATTGCGGAGTTATCTATCCGGTACAGACATTTTCAAAAAACATTGACCACACCCCGGAAAGAATTCCTTTTTGCATTGAAGCAAGAAAAAGAAGTTCGCTTACACTAATTAAAAAATTTGTAAGTACAATCAGCGACATCTGCTATGTAAAAACTTCTGAAGAGAGAGAAAAAATTCATTTATGTGCGGTTTTCGCGAATAATTTTACCAACCACCTGTTCACATTATCTAAAAATTTCCTGCAGGAAGAACATCTTTCATTTGATACATTGCGTCCGTTAATTATGGAGACGGTTTCCAAGTTGGAAAAAGGTGATCCTTCCAAAATGCAAACCGGTCCGGCACGCAGAGGCGACAAATCTGTAATGAAAAGACATCTTCAATTACTACAAAAGCATCCAGAAATGAAAAAAATCTATTCGCTTTTAACATTGAGTATTGCTAAAACTTATAACTGATTATGCAATCGAACTTTAAAGAATTACTGCGAAAGGTGAAATGCCTGGTCTTCGATGTTGATGGTGTACTTACTGATGGAACACTCATTGTAATGCCCGATGAACTAATCAGAAAAATGAACATCAGGGATGGCTTTGCATTGAAGACAGCAGTTGAAGCCGGATTTGTAGTTGCAATAATTTCGGGAGGAAAATCAGAAAGTGTGAGAACCAGATTGCAAAAACTTGGCATTACTGAAATTCACCTCGGTGTTGAGTATAAAACAGAAACGATGAAAGAAGTGCTTCGCAAGTATAATCTCAAAAACGAAGATGTACTCTATATGGGAGACGACATACCGGATTATGAAGTAATGAAGGTTATAGGAATTCCATGCTGTCCGGCCGACGCCACGGCTGACATAAAGAATATAAGCATGTACGTAAGTCATGTAAAAGGCGGAGAAGGTTGTGCACGCGATGTGATTGAACAGGTTTTAAGACTAAACGGCAAATGGCCGGTTTAATCAACGGAAATGAAAGCACTTTTGAAATTCGCGTCACTGATCAGACTTCCTAACCTGCTAATAATTGCACTAAGCCAGGTGTTAATCAGATATTGTCTGATAATTCCCGTTTTTTCGGCAACCTATTTTGTAACAAATGAATTCCCGTCCAATTTGTCCGACTTTCAGTTTTCCCTTCTTGTTATCTCAACACTTCTGATTGCCGCCGCGGGATATGTAATCAATGACTGTTTTGATATTCACATTGACGAAGTAAATAAGCCTGGGAAAAATCAGGTCGGAAAAATCATAACAGCCGAATCAGCGAAGCGTTTGTTTTACTTCTTAAGCGGTGCGGGAATTGTCATCGGATTTTATCTGGCAATCATAATTTCAAAACCTGTAATGGGTTTGATTCATGTATTTTCAGCGGTGTCGCTCTGGATGTATTCTTCTCATTTTAAAAGAAGGTTTCTTTCGGGAAATATCATCATATCATTTCTATCCGCATTATCATTACTCATCGTTGCATTATTTGAGCCTGAATTTTACGGTAATTTTAATTTAGTATTATGGTTCGCAGTCCCCGCATTTCTGCTGAGTTTTGTGCGTGAATTAATTAAGGATATTGAAGACATCGACGGAGATGAACTTTCTCAATGCAAAACTGCGCCAATAATACTCGGAATTAAGTGGACGAAACTTATCATTGCAATACTGATAATTCTCACGGCTGTCTTTTTAACAGACATCCTGAAAACTAATTTCTATGTGAACAAAGTGATTAGTTTCTGGTATTTAGAATCAATATTTCTAATTCCGCTGGCCGGACTACTCTATCTTGTCATCACAGCGGCTGAAAAGAAAGATTACCATTATGCCAGTCTTTTTACGAAAGTACTGATGCTGGCTGGCGTTTTATCGCTTTTACCGCTCTGGTATTATTTTGTAAAATAAAAATGAAGACCAAACCAAGGATTCTGTTAGGCTCTGGCTCACCGAGAAGGAAACAGCTGATAGCGGCCTTGGGATTTGATTTCAGGGTGAAGCAAAGTCATACTGCAGAAATTCCCAGGCCAGGACTGGTTCGAAGCGAAATAGCTGTCTTTCTTTCTGATGAAAAAGCGGAAGCATTGAAAATGGAGAGAATGTCTGATGAAATCCTGATTACGGCCGATACCATTGTATGTCTTGGAGATATTGTTCTCAACAAACCGGGAGATGAATCACATGCGATGGAAATGCTTTCAGAATTAAATGGAAAGACGCATCAGGTATATACGGGAGTTTGTATTATTGACGAAAATAGAAAATCAAATTTTTTTGTTGAAT
>CAZAON010000466.1:0-11263 GCA_964486655.1 uncultured Flavobacteriales bacterium | reverse complement strand
GATGCTTCCGATTTTAAAGCGGCAGAAGAACTGATCAATTCAGTCGTAGCTGACTTTGGTAAACTGGATGTTGTTGTTAACAATGCCGGAATAACAAAAGATAATCTGTTGATGCGAATGACCGAAGAACAATTCAACGATGTTATTAAAACAAATTTGAATTCAGTATTTAATATTACAAAAGCCTGTCAGAAGCCTATGCTGAAGGCACGAAGCGGCAGCATAATAAATATCAGCAGTGTCGTTGGTATAAAAGGAAATGCTGGTCAGGCCAACTATTCAGCATCCAAAGCCGGTATTATCGGATTCACAAAGTCAGTCGCTCTTGAGTTGGGAAGCAGGAACATTCGCAGTAATGCAATCGCACCGGGATTCATTGAAACAGAAATGACAGACGCTTTACCGCCTGAAACAATCAAGCAATGGCGAGAAGGTATTCCGCTTAAACGGGGAGGTACTCCCGAAGACGTTGCAAATGCAGTACTCTTTCTGGCATCTGACCTTTCATCGTATGTAACCGGACAAGTGCTGTCGGTTGATGGGGGGATGAACTAGGCGGAGCGTTCCAATATTCGGGGTTTCGGGTTTCGGGTTCCGGGTTTTAGGACCCTTACTGGTATTGCAAGTTCTGAATTATGGAATTATGGAATTATTGGAATACTGGAATACTGAAATCCCTTCTAACCCTTAGAGTAATTCAACAAACACAAACAATAACCAAAATGAAAAAACTATTTGCATTCCTGTTGTTAGCAGCGGGAGTTGGAGTAAATGCACAGGTTCTGACACCTGAATTGATGTGGAAACTTGGCCGGGTGAGTGATGGGCAATTATCACCGGACGGAAAATTAGCAGTATATAACGTCAGAAATTTTAATATAGAAACCAACAAGGGAAATACAGACATTATTCTATATGATTTTTCGTCAAAGAGTTCCAAAGCAATAGCATCAGATGAAAGCAATGAAACTCAACCGCGATGGAGCAGTGACGGGAAGCGCATTTATTATTTGAATGATAAGGATGGCAGCAGTCAGCTCTACAGCATGAATGCGGATGGAAGTGATAAACAGCAGGTAAGCAAATTAGCGGCTGATATTAATGCGTACGGAATTTCGGGAAATGGAAAAATGATCTGGATAGCGCAGGATGTTAAGCTGGATAATTATTTGGGAAAGGATAAATACAAGGATCTTCCGAAATCATCCGGTCGTGTATACGGAGACCTGATGATGCGTCACTGGGATAGCTGGGCAGATGGTAGTTACAGTCATATATTGATTGCGCCGCTTACCGAAGGAAAACTTTCGGCCACTCCCGTTGACATCATGAAAAATGAACATTTCGATTCGCCAACCAAACCTCATGGAGGTGACGAAGAGATTTCATGGAATAATGATGGAACGATGCTGGCTTATACAAGCATTAAATCGGGCGGAGTGGAATATGCCACGACGACGAATTCTGATATTTACGTGTATGATGTCGCGAATGGAACAACAAAAAATATTACAGCCGAAAACTTAGGGTATGATAAAGCGCCTGTATTTTCTTCCGACGGAAACTCTATAGCATGGATCAGCTGGGAAGAGCCGAAAAATGAGGCATCACTTCAAAGACTGTTTATGATGGATATGAAGTCATCTGCAAAGAGGAATCTTTCGGCGGGATTTGAATACAATGTTGAAAATTTGCACTGGTCGGGAAACGGCGATCGTATTTATTTTATCTCCGATATAGATGCGACTGACGAAATATTTTTTGCCGATGTAAAGACCAATTCGAAAACTGTGATTAACAGGCTCACATTCGACAATGCAGATTATAACGGACTTTCAGTTGTAACAATTTCCGGCAAGGATAAATTGCTGGCAACCAGAATGTCGATTTCTTCTCCTACAGAAGTTTTTTCCGTTGATGCTAAAACAGGACAATCGCAGCAACTTTCAGAAACAAACAAGGAAATACTATCTGCAATTAAGATGGGTGAGGTAAAGAAGTTTATGGTAAAGACAACAGACGGCAAAGACATGCTGACATGGGTTATTTATCCGCCCGACTTCAATCCTGAAAAAAAATATCCAACCTTGCTGTATTGCCAGGGCGGTCCGCAGAGCACAGTGAGCCAGTTCTTTTCTTACCGTTGGAATTTTCAGCTGATGGCTGCGAATGGGTATATCATTGTGGCACCAAACAGAAGAGGATTGCCGGGATTCGGTAAGGCATGGAATGATCAGATCAGTAAAGACTGGGGCGGACAGGCGATGAAGGATTTGCTGAGCGGGATAGATAGTATCTCAAAGTTTCCTTATGTGAATAAAGATAAGATGGGAGCAGTAGGAGCGAGCTTCGGCGGTTATTCTGTTTACTGGCTGGAGGGAAATCACAACCATCGTTTTAAGGCATTCATTTCTCATTGCGGCGTGTTTAATTTAGAAAGCATGATGGCAACGGAAGAATTATTTTTCCATCTTCATGAGTTTGACGGAGCATACTGGCGTTCGCCGAAACCTGAAAGTTATCTGAAGCATTCACCTCACAACTATGTAAACAACTGGGATACTCCGATTTTAATTATTGCGAATGAGAGAGATTACCGGGTTCCTTATACACAGGGTCTTGAAGCGTATTCAGCGGCCAGACTTAAAAATATTCCTTCCCGTTTTCTGAGTTTTCCCGATGAAGGGCATTGGGTGTTGAAGCCACAGAACGGACTTATGTGGCAACGCGAATTCTTTGATTTTTTAGATACTTATTTAAAGAATTGAGAGCTAAAAGAGGGTAAATGAGGTTGTGAAAAGTGTAAGAATGGAGTAGAATCCGGCTTACACTTTTTTTTTGCCAACTTTTTTCTGTTTTCTGCGTAAATGTCAGTCTTAAATATACCTGAAAGTCTTAGCAGAATTGGGAAATTTAGTATTGTTGACGTCTTAAATTTAGCCATTCACAATACCTGTGTAGTTATTTTCCCATGAAAAGCGCTCTGTAACCAAAGAATTTTGTTACAAGGGTAGTGTAGAATTAGTTTTGACTTTCACATATAAACAACTTAATTAAACGATGAGTACACACGAAATTCAAAATCTTATTTGTCATACAGGACAATTCACCTTTATTGACGGTAAACAGGACGAAGGTATGATCATCAGCCGTTATAATATTGGTGCTGCGCAGATCGAATATTACTTTATTCCTTCTTCAAATGTGATTGCATACCAGGCTGCACGATCACATGCTGAATTAGATGCACATAAAAAGCTGGGTATGATGATCGATATCGGTAACATATCACATGCTAAACTAATTAACTGATGCAAAAGATCAGTCTGTTTAATAAGCTATTCATTGCTCTGTTCATCTTGCTTATGATATTCGTCATACTTAAGGTACCACATGAGAACAACGTGAATACTCCAAAGTATCAATTGGACGAACCATCACGATAGCTTATTGAAAACGAGAAATGTAACGGAAGAGATCAAAAATCTCTTCCGTTTTTTATTTGTTAGTAGTCACTAATCTGTTTTGGTAAACAACCACCAAATTTTATCTTTGCACCCTCTTAAAGCCCAGGTGGCGAAACTGGCAGACGCACCACTTTGAGGGGGTGGCGGGCAACCGTGCGAGTTCGAATCTCGCCCTGGGCACTTTAAGGTTCCGGGTTCCGGGTTTCGGGTTTACGATGAGCAACCCGAAACCCGTAACCCGAAACTTCATATCATCTGCCCGGGTGGCGAAATTGGCAAACGTTGCGGTCTCAGAAGCCGTTGGAGTAACTTCCTTGAGGGTTCGAGTCCCTCCTCGGGCACGAAATACAGTTTGAGTGCGAAGTGCTGGTGCGGTGCGCACTTAAACTTAAACTTAAACTTAAACTTAAACTTACTCTTACGCTGCTCTTGCACTTGTCACTATGTACCTGCACTAAACAGGTTAAAGTGTTGTTTAGTGTAAGTGAAAGTCAAAGTTTAAGTCTGGAGTAAGTGTATGTTTAAGATTAAGAGTAAGTAAATAAAAAAGAACCCCGTCAACTATCGCTGAACGGGGCCTCTCGTCTAACCAAAAACCAATCTTCAATTTCTTTTCCGGCGTCAAAAATTTCCGGATATTTCTTTCGTAGTCTTATATAATTTTTTCATTTCAATGTTCAATACTTTTCGAAATAGATCTTACAATTATCTTTCAAAGCTGCTCTGTAGCTTGTATTATAGTGATTTTAGGAGTGTTATCTTTTGAGGAAGAAAAGAACTTTCCGACTCTCGTTGCCAGCTTAATAGCGCCCTTGTCAATGTAGCGTTCGAACAAATAGCTCATTACAATTAAAGCGGCTGAAACTGCAACAAATACGACAGGAAGCTTATATGGTGCAGGTATTCCTGCATAGAGGTAAAGCCATGCCCCGAGACTGAACAGGACCGGAATATGAAGCAGATAAAGTGAGAAGGAGATCTTTCCCATAAACCTGAATATTGTTGTCGAGAACAGGTTCCTGATGGCTGTGAATTGATGTACAGATAAAGTGATGGCAATCGCTTTCACGGGAAAGGCGAACAGAGAGTACAGGTTAGCCGGAAGCGGATGAATGACGTCTGAATAAATCGGAATGACGAACGAAAGAATCAGTAATTCGATAGTGAATCGGGTAGAGGTAAACAGTTTTTTTAGCACCGGTTTATAGGCCGCTTCATCATTGGAATTCATGACATCGCACCACAATAAGCCGATTACAAAGGTTAGATAAAAAAAGTAGGTAACTTCTCTGAAACCACCGAAAGTCAGCAGAATAACTGCTATTACATAAACAATATATCTCTGGCTATTTCTCCCAATTACAGCAAATAATCCGAAGCATAAAAACGATCCCAAAAGTTCGGGTGCCATCGTCCACAATACAAAGTTATAGTTACAGTTACCATTGATAAACACTTCAATAAATGTTATTCGAAGAAAATGAATAAATCCCGCATCGAAGTGATATTGCTGGTTGAGCCATCCGTCAGAAAAGCCTTTGCCTAACTGAGTTGCCAGTGTTGAATTATAAATCAGATTCGCCTTTAAAAGCAGAAAGACGAAAAGTGAGGAAACAAATACCGGAATAGCGAGGCGGAAGTATCTTTTCGTTGAAGCTTCGATAAGGTATTTTTCGCTCTTGGTGCTATCGTTGTTGAACAACTTAACGGAAATCACATAAGCACTCATAAACCAGAAAATGAAGACCGGTAACGCTCCTTCATAGAAAAGGCTAAGCAGATTTTGTGCAAATGCCCGCGATTTTTCTCCTGTAATTCCGGCCGCATCAAGAACCTGGTTATTAATGTTCAGGCAAAAGGTTGGACGGAAATGCGCGAGAAAGACAATAAAAGCGGCAAGCCCTCTTAAACCGTCAAAATGCGTTAATTTTCTCATTAATGGTTAAACGAATTACATATAAAGAAACGCTGAACCAATAAAACAGATATGTAAAAAAGTACGGAAATATTACGGTTTTCTTCAAAAAATACTCAAAAACAGCTAATTAAAGCAATGTCCCACGCAATACAAGGAATGCAACCGTGAAGTAGATAACTAATCCGGTCACGTCTACCAGCGTGGCAATAAACGGAGCCGATGAAATTGCAGGATCTTTCCCAAGTCTCTTCAGTAACATCGGTATCATTGAGCCTGAAATAGTTCCCCAAAGTACCACTCCAATCAGTGTAAAAAATACCGTGAAGCCAAGCAGCATCCAATGTGGACCATAAATGGGAGTTAGGGTTGACCAAATTGCAATTCGTAAAAAGCCAATTGTTCCTAAGATTCCACCCAAGACAAGTCCTGAAATAAGCTCACGCCTCATTACATGCCACCAGTCACGAATGGTAATTTCCCCTAAGGCCATTGCACGAATTATAAGCGTAGCAGCCTGTGAACCTGAGTTTCCGCCGCTTGAAATTATTAGGGGAATGAACAATGTGAGAATAATGGCTTTGCTAAGTTCATCCGTAAAAAATCCCATAGCACTGGCAGTGAGCATTTCTCCGATAAAGAGAATGATCAGCCATCCCGCTCTTTTTGAAATCATTTTTCCCAGCGAGACTTTCAGGTATGGTTCATCTAATGCTTCTGTACCACCGATCTTCTGAATATCTTCTGTATCCTCTTCTTCGATAACGTCAACAACGTCGTCAATCGTTATGATTCCTAACAGCAGACCGTGAAAGTCAGTCACCGGTAACGCCGAACGATTCGACTGCTTGAACACATCAATCGCAACTTCCTGATCATCGCGTGCATTGAGATAAATGAACTTACGGTCCATCAACTCATTTACTTTTTTATCAAGTGGCGCGATAAGAAATTCTCTTACTTTAATGTCATCGACCAAAACACCATGGGCATCCGTCACATAAATGTTACTCAGCGTTTCACTGTTCGATCCGGTTTTTCGAATGTAGTCCAAAACCTGCTGCACATTCCAGTCTTCTTTGACCGAAATAAAATCGGGCGTCATCAATCGTCCGATACTGTCTTCCGGATACTGTAAAAGCTGGTTCGCGGTTTTTCGCTCCTCATCACTAAGTAGCGAGAGATAATTCTTTAAGGTCTCTTCAGGAAGTTTTTCGAAAAGTGCCGTCCTGTCATCAGGCGAAATCTGGTTCAGCGTCGAAGCCAGCTGTTCAATGCTGAATGACTGAAGTAATTCATGCTGAATGTCAAATTCCAGATTTTCAAAGGTCCGAATGGCTTTTTCAGCATCAAGAGCCTGAAACACCTTTTTGTAATCGATGTGTTTGGAATTGTTCAGGATATCTGCCAATTCTTCCGGTTGCAGAGGAGCAGTAAGCTGTCTGAGCTTATACAGATTCCCGCTAATCAGCCGTTCAGCTAATAATTCCTTTTCATCGATTGTAGACATCGGCGCGAAGGTAATTTGAAAAAGTTAAACTTTATGTAAGTCTTGAGGATTTAGTATTAAGTATTAAGTATTAAGTATTAAGTATTAAGTATTAAGTATTAAGTATTGAGATTGGCCAGAAATGGTACTATGAATAGCAATTCTCAATTCTCAATACTCAATACTACTTCTTCTTCAGGTACTCATAATCCAGAAAGTACAGTACTTTAAGTGAAATGGAATTAGTCTGCGGCTCTTTAAATGTATTTTTCAAATTAGTAAAGTATCCGGTGATGTTTTCCTGTGTGTCTGATTCAACCAGGTTTTTATAAGTAATCAGGAAAGAACTTCCGGGAGCAAATTGCCACTTGTAAACTAGATCAACTGTCAGGTAATTAGAATTAAAATCAGAATTGTGAATATTTTCATTCGTCACAAATATGGGAGTCAGGTCTCCTGAATCTTCCAAACGGAAAAAGCTCTCGTAATTTCCCTTCGACCAATAATGCCTGGCAGTCAGACTAAGTGACATATCATTCTTGAAAATATAGCGGGAGGTGAATGAATTGGTTATTGTAATAATATTTCTTCTTCCAAAATAAGATGTATCCTCACCTGAATTCAGATAAGCGAATCCTAAATCGTTGTTATTCTGATTATAATCTAAATTGAATTTGATATTGAATTTATCACTTAGCCTGATCATTGGAATAACAAAAAATCCGTATCCATGGTAATCAACTTCAGGAGCGAAGTTATAATAGCCTCCATAATCAAAGGCAAGAGGTTTATTATAGTCGGTGGAGAAATAAGTGTAGGAATTGTAAACTTTGGGCGAATTAAAAAATTTATTTTCAATCCTCGGTTCATTGTAGTCACGGCCTTTAACGGGATTAAATCCGAATTCCGCATATATAGACCAGTTGTTCAGAAACAGCAAAAAGAAATTTCCACCTAAACGCAGTGACTGAAGTTGATTATTACTGCTGACTCTGCCTGTTCTGTTCGCGAATACTGTTACATTTCCCTGCCTGAATCGTTTCCAGAACGGATTGAACTTACTGTACTGATAATAGACATTAGCCTCGGAAATATCATTGGTATACTGATAACCCATGTCATTTTTATCGTAATTTTTATTGATCTGTCCATAGCTTATACCATACCATGAAGAACCGCTGATCTTATCGACGGAGGCATTGTACTTCTGTCCCCGGATGTGTTCTTTTTTAGCCGTTCCATTTTCACCGTTCATCCATTCGAAAATATGGCTCTCTGAATAGTCTCCGGTCACCGCATATTGATGACTCGCATTTTCAAACCTTCCCTGTGCAAGCGTAACATTGGCATCGCGGTTTTGTCCGACCCTGCTGACATTCGTATTTACAAGCGAAACACTGCTGTTGTTTTTTAGTTGTTGATCGAAGATGATCAAATTGTAATTTGACAGCGGATCGGTAAGTATCTCTCTTTTCCCGCCGTCTTTCTGATTTATGGTAGCATAGGTATTATCCGTAACGGCATTCAGCAAACCTATGCCAAAACCTTTTTTCGTGCGACCTGATAACTTAACGGCATTTAATAATTTGGCTTTGTCCGGATTCTTATCAATGGTTTCACCTTCCTGTAATGAATTTTCAACGGAGTAAAATCCTTCCGGTGTTTTACCGATTCTCCTTGTATAAAGCAGATCGCCTTTTGAAAATAACTGGGTACCTTCTTTGAAAAAAGGACGTTGTTCATTGTAATAGACTTCGTATGCAGAAATGTTTTTTACTTTGTTATCACTCTGTACCTGGCTAAAGTCTGGTAAAAGAGTCAGGTCGATCGTAAAACTTTCATTAATTCCATATTTTAAATCGGCACCTCCTGAATAGGAATAAGAGTTCTCATAAATGTTATTTCCATTTTCATCTTTAGATCCGGCCTGTTCCGTGTAAAGCGAAACGTAAGGCGTCAGGCTCAGTCGTAAAGGAGGATCCACATTTTTTATACCTGTCATTGTTCCCCAAAAGAGCATTCCATTCTGCTGATTCTTTGGGGTAAGCGTCCACTGATCATACTCCCTGTTACGTCTGATCGTGCGTGCAAACTGAATGGCCCACTTTTGTTCATTATCCGCTGGAAAGCGAATGGCAGAATAGGGGATCTTCATTTCAACTGTCCATCCGTTATTGTCCCTGTTTATTTTACTTTCCCATACGGCATCAAATGTAAAATCGTCGTTGAAGGATTCAGATTGTACGCCTGAAGCGGAGACTTCGAAAACATAGCCGGCCTGCCTTGTATTGTATGGATCGAGACCGAACCTGAATCCGTCGCTATTCAGACTGTTACTCTCATCTCTGTTTCCCAACTGGTGCAGAATACTGTCGGGATGGGTGTCGTGCATGACAGCGGCGATGTAAATGGCCGAACTGCTGTAAAGCATTTTGACTTCGGTCTGCTGACTTACAGCGGCACCTTCGACCGGATCGCGTTGGATAAATTTGTCGGCGACATTTGCGTTTTTCCAGGCATCTTCATTTGGGATACCGTCAAGTTGTATGGTGCCGTTCAGTGGAAGTATGATATATTCTCTGGCAGGGGTGGTAACGACCGTTGAGGAGGGGTTTATGATTTCTGCGGGCGGAATTAGTTTATCGCTTTCGGTTTTTTTGTATCCGACAATAATAGACTGACCGGTTTCAATTTCATTACCGGTCATATTATTCCATTTTTTTATTTCTTCGATAGTAACTGAGTAGGCTTTTGAGATATCCTCTAAGGTTTCATTCAGTTGTACCACATGTTTAACAGGTATTTCCGTGAAATCGTTGACATGAATTGTTTTAATATCGGGAGAAACTGTTTGCGCAAAAAGACCAATGCTGAATTGAAGAAATAAAATGAGAAATATAAATCGCATTAAAGGATGTGTGGAGAAGCAAATGTAAATATTTAGTTACGATCAGCGGTTAAAGAAAAGTTAATATAATTTAAGTATAGTAGGAGATAGGGTAAGGCAAAAGTTCAGGCCGCTTTTTTGTCATTGTTTCTTTTTCTAAATTGCTTCGCAAAACACACGAACATGATACGAATAACTATTAGACTGTTGACTGCGGCATTTCTCCTGATGTCGTCAGTAAGTAAAGCTCAGAATTGTGACGGATATTTTCCTTCGAAAAAAGGAACCGTTCTTGAAACCACAATTTACAATGATAAAGGAAAGAAGGAGGGAACATCAATTTTAACGATTAAAGATATTCAGTCAGCAGGAAATGAAGTTCGATTAAATCTTCAGTCAGAGATGAAAGACGAAAAAGATAAACCTATTACCCAGGCTGAGTATGATGCATTTTGTTCGAACGGATCATTCTTTATCAATATGAAGAGCATGATTACATCAGAACAGTTAAAAGCATGGAAGGATATGGAAGTAACGATGCAGGCCGATGATATCGAATATCCGGTGAATGTTGCGGCGGGACAAAAATTGCCGGATGCGCATCTGACGGTTAATATGACGATGAGCGGAATGAAAATGCCCGAATTCAAGGTTGATATTACCGACCGTGTTGTTGTGGGAATGGAAACGATCACAACTCCGGCCGGAACCTTTGAATGTGTAAAAATTACATCGACACAAAGGTTTAAAAACATTGTTTCGTATGAGGCTAATGCCGTTGAATGGCTGTCGAAAGGAAATGGCCTTATAAAAACGCAGTCATTTAAAAAGGATAAGTTGAAAAGTTACACTGAATTAACCGCGATAAGGTAATGATGATAAAACCTCCTGCATTTGAAGAGCTCAACGACTATTACAAATCATACTGGAAGTTTTTAGCAGAAGATGATTTACTGGCCGGATTAATTCAGCAATCCGAAGTTACACGAAAGACATTATTATCTGTTTCTCCTGAAGCTGAAAATTATCGTTATGCCGAGGGGAAATGGATGCTCAAGGAAGTGGCGGGACATTTATGCGATACGGAGCGAATCCTATCCTATCGGGCACTCTGTTTTTCGAGGAATGACAAGACCCACTTGCCGGCATTCGACGAGAATGCTTACATGATCAACAGTAATTTTGCTTCGCGAAAGCTTGGCGATATCATAGCCGAATGGCAGACCGTCAGAAATGCAACAATCTCTCTTTTCAGTTCCATGTCCGCTGAAATGCTCGACAGAAAGGGACAGGCAAATAATGTGACAGTTTCTCCACGAATCGTTTTATATTTTATTTTGATGCATGAGCGTCATCATGTCGGACTTATTGTTGAAAGGTATCTGAAGGATTAAGGATTAAGGATTAAGGATTAAGGATTAAGGATTAAGGATTAAGGATTAAGGATTAAGGATTAAGGATTAAGGATTAAGGATTAAGGATTAAGGATTAAGGATTAAGGATTA
>CAZAON010000465.1:0-7828 GCA_964486655.1 uncultured Flavobacteriales bacterium | reverse complement strand
ATTATTACGTCAAACGTATTTACACGCTAACCTAAATTGATAATTAAAATGAAACTTATAAAGTATTGTATTTTATATATTTATAATTTATAATATCAAAATTAAAACTCTTGAAATTTATCAAAAATGACTTTCGGTTTTCAATTCATTTTATACATTTGTTTTCCATTATTTAATGGACTTTTCTCTCTGCGAATCAAAAACAAATAGAATGGGATTTAATATTAACAAATCCATTGTTCTCTCTGCTCTCTTTACTGCTTTTTTAGCGGCTTTACTGCTAATACCTCACAAATCCTTGGCAACCCATAGTATGGGTGCCGATATTTCGTATGAATGTCTCGGTAACAACAATTACAGACTCAGAGTTTCGTTTTACAGGGATTGCTCTGGTATTCCTGCTCCTTTTGCTGTTAATATTGATATTCAGTCTGTCAATTGCGGGATCGATACATTTGCCATTCTGACTCCAATACCCGGAACCGGACAGGATATAACTCCTCTCTGCCCTTCCGATACATCAACCTGTCATGGTGGTACTTTTACAGGAATTCAGGAGTGGGTATACGAAGGCATTTTTCATTTTCCTGCTCAATGTACTGATTGGAATTTATCGTATTCGCTTTGTTGCAGAAACGGTGCTATAACAACAATTCAATCTCCACTTTCGGAAAACATTTACATTTTCTCAACACTTAATAATACGGTAACTCCTTGCAACAACTCCCCTACTTTTTCGAACAGACCTGTTCCTTTTGTATGTCAGGGTCAGCAATTTTGTTTCAATCATGGTGCCTATGATCCCGACGGAGATTCATTGGTTTATTCGGTGATTACTCCTTTAAGTGTGAATGGAAATCCGGTTCAGTATATGAATCCGTATTCGGCTTATCAGCCATTGAATTCTGTTCCCGCAATGACATTCAATTCTCAGACCGGTGACTTTTGTATCACGCCTCAGTCACTTGAAGTTACTGTTATGGCAATCGTCGTATATGAATACCGGAACGGAGTTTTAATCGGAACGGTGGAACGCGACATTCAGGTTACTGTAATTAGTTGTACGAATATTCTTCCCGCACTTACAGGAATTAACGGCACCAATAGTTTTTCCGCGACAGTTTGTGCCGATGCACAATTCTGTTTTGATGTATTTTCAAACGATCCTGATGTCGGACAAAATGTTACTATTACATGGGATAATGCAATTCCGGCAGGAACATTAAATTCAAACGGAGCCACTCGACCAACAGGAAGTTTCTGCTGGACTCCTACACAGGCCGATGCCAGTCCGAACCCTCATTGTTTCACAGCAACAGTTACTGACGATGCCTGTCCTTTCCTCGGTTCGCAAATTTTCTCTTATTGCATAACCGTAGTAGACGTGGATGTTGATGCAGGTTTGGATCAATCGGTAAATTGTGGCGGACTTGCTACTATTACTGCGACAGCAACAACGTCATCAGGAAATGTTACCTATCAATGGAGTAATGGTATTTCAGGGCCTACGCAACAGGTTGGTCCGGGAACCTATACTGTTACAGCCACAAACGGCCAGTGTTCAACCACCGATCAGGTTACAATTTCACCTACCGCCGGACCGACAGCTGCATTCGCGGCACCGCCGGTTTGTTTCCCGGGCTCAAGTACATTCACAGATGCGAGTACAGTCGCAGGTGCAGGTTCAATAAGTTCCTGGTATTGGGATTTTAATGACGGAACAACTTCGACCCAGCAAAGTCCGGCCCACCAATACCCGGCATCCGGAACATATAATGTTTGTCTTACAGTTACCTCAAATACAAATTGTACTTCTACAATTTGTCAGGTCGTAAATGTTCAGCCAACGCCATTACCTTCCTTTACAACTTCCAATGTATGTGTTGGTTCACAAACACTTTTTAACAACACATCTCCAGTCACAGGTAATTCTTTTAGCTGGGATCTTGGTAACGGAACAACTTCAACGGCGATTTCACCAACAGCGACATATGCGAATTCAGGTACATATAATGTAATACTAACCGCAACTAACGCTTTGGGATGCACAGATACAGTGCAGCAACAGGTCACCGTTAATCCTTTGCCGGTCGCCAATTTCACAAGTCTGGTAACACCATGTACAAACTCCCAGGTTGCATTTACTGATGCATCAACACCAACTCCTGTTTCATGGAACTGGAATTTCGGAAACGGAATCACTTCCAATCTGCAAAATCCCTCTGTTACATTGCCAAATGGAAACAGTAATGTCACTTTGTTGGTTACAAGTGCTGCAGGTTGTATCGATTCGATTGTTCAACCGGTAAATGTAATACCATTATTTACCGCTCCCCCTATTCTTCCACAGGCAGTCTGTATCGGAGCTTCAGTAAGTATTACAGCAACCGGAGGAACAACATATCAGTGGAACGGAGGACAAACGACTGCAGGAATTTCTGTAACACCAAATACAACTTCTACATATGTTGTAATTGTGACTGATACCAATGGTTGTTCAGACACTGTTGCGGCCACAGTTTTGGTAAACCCTTTGCCGACTGTTTTTGCCGGAACTGATACGAGCATTTGCAGTGGAACAAACATTACACTTACTGCAAGCGGAGCGACATCCTATGTCTGGTCGAATGGAGCAACATCAGCATCCATTAATGTAGCCCCGGTCGCAACAACTTCTGATAGTGAAACGGGTACAGAGGCTAACGGCTGTGTAAATACAGAAAATAATCAAGTAAATGTAAATCCAAATCTCACTGTTACGCTTTCAAATCCCGTTATGTGTTCAGGTGCCACAGATATATTAAATGCGGGACACCTTGGCTCGACCTATCTTTGGTCAACGGGACAAACAACACAAACTATTACTGTTTCATCGTCCGGAATTTATTCAGTTACCGTTACAGAACCTACGGGATGCACGGGAACAGGTCAAAGTACCGTTACAGTAAATCCTCTTCCTAATGTTAGTGCCGGAAATAACATCAGCATTTGCGATGGTACAGGCACGCAATTGAATGCAACCGGTGCTTCATCATATCTTTGGTCAGACGGAAGCACGACTCAGGCGATAAATGTCGCGCCGAATGTTTCCACAACCTATTCAGTCACCGGAACAAATGGTTTCGGCTGTATATCCACATCCTCTGTCCTTGTAACCGTTAATCCGGCCATCACAGTTACCAATGGCAATTTCTTTATTTGTCCGGGAAACTATGCACTGCTTGATGCCGGAAATCCGGGCTCGAATTACTCCTGGTCCAACGGCGCGACTACACAAACAATAAGTGTAAATTCAGCGGGCACTTATTCTGTTACCGTGACCGCGCCGACCGGATGTAGCGGTAGCGGACAAAACACTGTTGTTGTAGGAGCACCTCTGACGAATAATGCGACAAATGCATCGGCATGTAATGGAATAAATGTATCGCTGGATGCAGGTAATCCGGGAAGTTCTTATGCCTGGAGTAACGGAGCAACTTCACAAACTATCAGTGTCGGAGTTGCGGGAAATTACAGTGTTGTTGTAACAGGAGTTGATGGTTGCACGATATCGTTCAGTTCGGCAGTAACAATTCACCCTCTGCCGGTAGCATCATTCAACGCTTCACCTGTTTGTGATTACGATTCTATGAGTTTTGTAAATACATCCTCTATTGCTTCAGGCAGTATTACAAATTTCCAGTGGGATTTCAATGACGGCACAAATAGTACAAATCAGAGTCCTTCACATTTTTATGGACTGAATGGCACATATAATGTAGTGTTAACAACGGTTTCAAATAACGGATGTATGGATACGACTGTCGTTCCTGTTACTGTTTATGCATCACCTCTCGCCATATTTCAGGGTACTGATGTATGTCTTGGAACACCTACCACTTTTTCCGAAAACAGTACAGTAATAAATGATGCAATCAGTTCCTGGATGTGGAGTTTCGGTGATGGAAGTTCATCTCCCGGAAGAAACCAGACACATACTTATTCGAACGATGGCTTGTTTCATGTTCAACTGATTGCTACTACTACACATGGTTGTCTTGATACAATATCAAACGATGTTATTGTTCATCCACTTCCGGTCGCAAATGCAGGACCTGATCAGTCATTATGTTCAGGCTCAACCGTAACTTTAGGTGATACGGCTCAGACGGGCACTACATACCTATGGTCACCGGTTAGCGGCATCTCTTCACCGGGATCTTCAATTACGCAGTTACAGCTTACCAATCCGACGATAACATTGCTTGATGTTATTTATCATGTCACTGCAACTACACAATACGGTTGCGTAAAGAGTGATGATGTTATAGTTCACATCAAACCATTACCTCCCATATATCTTGATGCACCCGGACCACAATGTCTCTTAGGAAACCAGTTCAGCTTTGTTCCGGGCGGACATGTTGACGCTAATTCCAGTTTAAGCTGGACATTTGGAACGAACTCTACTCCTTCCTCATCAACACAAACTTTCCCTCCGGCAGTTTCTTATTCAGCAGCCGGTGATCATATTGTAACTCTTAATTATTCCTACAATGGTTGTCCGGCACCTCCAATCATTGATACTATAAATATTCTTGAAACACCGCCGACAGGATTCGTACCTTCTTCATTCCAGGGATGCGCTCCGCTTACAGTAACATTTCATAATACCAATCATAGTACACTGAATCAATATACATGGACAATTGCCGGGGACACGACCAGCGGAATGGATCCGATGTACACTTTTGATACACCGGGATCATTCACAGTAACTATGAATGTGCAGAATGTAAATGGATGTTCAGCCGCGCCATATTCTCTTCCGGTAACCGTATCCGGGAATCCAACAGCCGCATTTTCCTACACTCCACAGAAAGCATTATTGCACGAATCACTCGTTCATGTTGAAAATAACTCAATCGGCGCATCTCAATATCAATGGGATTTTGGAGACGGAGCGTCAACAACATTCTTCGATGGTGATCATATGTATTCTGATACAGGAACCTTTGAAATTATGCTTATCGTTATTTCACAAAACGGTTGCAGAGATACGGCCGAAGGTGTTGTGATAGTCGAAGAAGGTTTTTCTTTTTATGTGCCGAATGCATTTACTCCTAATGGTGATGGTGATAATGATTATTTCCAGGGATACGGAACATTTTTAAAGGATTATGAAATGTGGATTTATGACCGGTGGGGTTTGGTCATTTATCACACGAATGATTACGATTTACCGTGGGATGGACGAATCAATACGATGGCTCAAAATGACACCTATGTTTACAGGATTGTTGTAAAAGACAGGCGTGAAAGGGATCATGTTTATATTGGGCATGTTTCTTTGGTGAAATAAGGTTTTTTGTTTTAATGAATTTACGCTAATTACATTGCCGAATGATTTATAGCGGAAATATTTATGATGTTAACTAAACGGGTTTGGGAATAGGTTATCGGGTTGAAATTATTGAATCACCCTCTTACATGGATCCCACTTTAACCATTTTGTAATCATAAATTTTCTTTAGCCTGACATCTATGCGACTCTATCGGCAGGTATAATCCCGCCATGGTTCTTGTAAAAATCATTCGTAAACTCAAATAAAAACGATTTAATTTTATTCCTCATCGAAAAATCGAAAATCAACATTGACCAAATTTTAATTTTTTGTTTTATTCTTTTATATATATTACCCTCCCACTCTAAAAAAAACCATCATGTTATTTAATTACTCAAATTACATTCGCATTACTGCGACTATTGTTTTATCAATTTTAATTCAACGAAATTCACTGGCCGTACCCGGCTGGCAATGGGCTAAAACAGCCGGAGGAATAAGTGAGGAAAGATCCCGAAATACCGCATTCGACAATTCCGGAAATTCTTATTCGATCGGATCTTTCTCCGGAAATTCAATATCATTTGACGCGAATAATTTACCGAATAACGGATTAGAGGATATTTATCTTGTAAAATATGATCCGGCAGGAAACGTGCTTTGGGCACAATCCTACGGAACAATGGATACAGAAGTTGGTTATAGTATATGTTGCGACCAAAACGGCAACATTTATATTACGGGTTACTTCGACGGTTCAACCATAACTTTTGGAAATTTCACTCTAAACGGAGCAGGTAATGATGATATCTTCTTAGTAAAACTTGATGCAAACGGCACTGTACTTTGGGCAAGTTCATATGGAGGAAACGGCGATGATTATGGAAATAATTTAACGACAGATATAAACGAAAATGTTTACCTGGTTGGTAATTTTAACAGTCCGTCCATAACCATCGGCTCCGACAATCTGGTGGCTGTTGGAACGGCAAAAGCGTTTGTAGCAAAGTTTGATTCAAATGGAAACCCTTCCTGGGCTGCAGGTTCACGCGGACCGAGTTATGATGCAGGAAAATGTGTAACCACCGACAATAACGGAAACACCTACATGGCCGGGGAATATTACGACTACACAGTTTGGTTTGATACGGATAGTTTAATGAATAGCGGACAGGATGATATCTTCGTTGTTAAATATGACATGAACGGAAATGAGGTATGGGTGAAAACTTTTGGAAGTTTTGATCCGGAAAAAGTAACCGGACTTGTTGCAATAGATAATGGTGACATTTTCCTAAGCGGTCATTTTTACAGTCCGTATATTTTATTCGACAACATAACCCTCAACAATGCAGATTTTCCTGCCTGGGATATGTTTATTACAAAACTTGATGTCAATTCAAATGTTGTCTGGGCTAAATCAGCCATCGGCAATACCGACAATGATGAAATTACCGGAATGGTAAAGGCTACAAATGGAAATTTGATTGTATCAGGTTGGTATCAAAGTTCGATAAGTCTGGGAAGTACGACTTTAACTTCCACAGGAATGTCAGACATATTTATTGCCGAATTGGATACAGCAGGTATTTTTCAATGGGCACTTTCAGCAGGCGGCACTGAACAGGATTATTCTTATTCTGTTTCTGTAGATCAGAATGGAGATTTACTGATTGGTGGATTTTTTGAGAGTAGCACAATGCAATTCGGAGGAATTTCAATCACTGATTTAAATGCGGGATGGGACATGTTTGTTACCCGGCTAAGCAATCAGACAGGTATAAATTCTTTATCAGCCAATATGTTTACGGTTTACCCGAATCCCGTACATGGAGATTTTACAATTACATCTTCTGATGGAGGTAAATTTAGTGTTGAAATAATAAATTCAATGGGCCAGACTGTTTATTTCTCCGAATGTACAAATCCGATCCAGTCAGTAAGCTGTAGCGAACTAAGCAATGGCATTTACTTTTTAAGACTTGATACAGGCGTTTCTACAGTCTTAAAACGTTTGATTATTGGTGACTGACCGATAAAAGCAATCATATAAAAAATGACAAATCCGAGTGATTTGTAATAGGTGTATTACCTTGAATTCTTTTAAAACCAACCGGTTAAAGGCCTAATTTTGCTTATTTTCAGGGTTTTACACATCGATTAACAGTATTTACACTCTTTTTATTTGTATACTGTGCCGATACTTTTACCCTACCTCTAAATTAGATTATGATTGAAATTCTAAGTTCATAAGACAAATATCATCTCTCTGGTAAATATATATCTGTAAAATAGTGTATGATTAAAGTACTACTTGTTGAAGATCATGAAATAGTAAGAAAAGGGATTAAAGCCTTATTAGAGGGCAACTCTGATTTCTCAGTTACCGGTGAAGCATCGAATGGAGTTGAAGCTTTGGAGAAAATCTCAAAACATACTCCTGATGTGGTTTTAATGGACATGAATATGCCTGAAATGAATGGGCATGACTGCACCAAACTTAT
>CAZAON010000464.1:0-21347 GCA_964486655.1 uncultured Flavobacteriales bacterium | reverse complement strand
GGCTGCCGCAGGTTCTTTACCGGAAGAAGATGAATTTACAGTCTGTTCATTTGTGCCAGCTGAAATTGATTGAGCCGAAGTTGCGGTTTCGTTTGTTGCAGATTCCGAAACATTGTTTTGAACTGCCGGCGAATTGCTGTTATTTGCTTCGTTGTTGTTTTGAACCTGTTCCTGGCTATTAACTGCCTTATTATTTTGCGATGGACTTAAAAAATGAATAGCTGTATAACTGGTAATTAGTAATAATGCGACAGCGGAAAACCATAGACCTCTTTTCTTTCCCGTCTTTGCAGAACGTTTGGCTGCAAGCTTAGAGGAAATGGCATTCCAGTTATCGGATGAAGGCGTCATCTCCAGATCTTCAAGACCTGAACGGAAAATGTCGTCTATATTATTATTCTCTTCCATGTAATTTACAAGGCTACTTTCCCTGTTAATGTGTGTTGAATTTTTCTTTGAAGTATTGCACGAGCATCAGACAAATTTGATTTTGATGTTCCCTCAGTAACTCCAAGTTGTTCGGCTATTTCTCTGTGTTTTAGCCCTTCAAAAACATACAGGTTAAAAACCATCTGATATCTTGGCGGTAATTCCTGTATTAATTTTAAAAGTTCTTTTGCCTGAATATTACTAACGATGTCTTCTGAACTTTGGTGTGTGTAATTTAGATTTGTATTGTCGATGCTAAGCGCATTATCTACTTCGTTTTTCTGTCTATATTTTTGAATCGCTGTATTGTACATGATTCTTCGTATCCATCCTTCCAGCGACCCTTCTTTTCTGAACTTAGAGATATTTTCGAAAACCTTCATAAAGCCTTCCTGTAAAATATCTTCGGCTTCTTCACGGTTCTTCGAATATCTCAGGCAAACGGCAAACATTTTGGATGCATAGATATTATACAAACTGTTTTGCGCAGATTGATCCCATTCAATACACTTCTGAATAAGTATATCTTCACTTGATTGCACCGTATTTTGCCGTCCTTGATTAATAGATGAAATAGATTAAGAAATGGTTGGGTGATCCTGATTAGGGGAATTTAAAAGTTACTTTTGATCCATTCAGTTGTGCTGAAAAGCCATTAAATCCCATTTGTTAAGGCTAAGTTATAAAAATACTTACTAATGTCGTTAAATCCTAAAATTGTCAAATCTTCGAAGTATTTTTGTCCCAGAAATACTTTTTATGCTTCAAATCAGCGCCCTCAGGGAAAATAAGGATCATGTAATCGAAAGGCTTTCTGTCAAGAATTTTGATGCAAAAGCAATCGTCGAACTGATCCTCACCATTGATGAAAATCGTCGAAAGACTCAAAATGAGCTGGATCAGCTTCTTTTTAAGCAAAATACGCTTGCTAAACAGGTAGGTGACCTCTATAAATCGGGCAAAAAGGCCGAAGCCGATGCATTGAAAACTGAAAGCGTTGCCCTAAAACAGTCTTCTGTCCTTTTACAGGAGCAACTCAATATTTTTGAAGAACAGCTGAATGCCGAGCTTGTCAGGCTTCCCAATACTCCATCTGCCCTTGTTCCAAAGGGCCGGACTCCGGAAGACAATGTGGTCGTCCGCGAAGAAGGTAAAATTCCCGATCTTTCCTCTGACGCACTTCCTCACTGGGAGATTGCGGCAAAATATGACATCATCGACTTTGAACTCGGAGTCAAATTAACCGGTGCCGGTTTTCCGGTTTACAAAGGGAAAGGCGCCCGTCTTCAAAGAGCCATGATAAATTTCTTTTTGGATAATGCTGTCGAGGCCGGCTATCGTGAAATGCAACCTCCGATTCTTATCAATAAAGATTCGGGTTATGGTACCGGTCAGCTTCCCGATAAAGAAGGACAGATGTATCACGTACAAATCGATGATTTTTATCTCATTCCTACAGCGGAAGTTCCTGTCACAAATATTTACCGTGATTCCATTGTAAAAGCCGAAGAGCTTCCCATTAAAATGTGCGCTTACACACCATGTTTCAGAAGAGAAGCAGGAAGTTATGGTAAAGATGTTCGCGGATTAAATCGCCTCCATCAGTTTGACAAAGTAGAAATTGTGCAGATCGAACATCCGGATCGCTCTTATGAGACTCTCGAAAAAATGACCGAGCATGTAGCCGGACTGTTGCGAAAACTGAATCTGCCATTCAGAATTCTAAGGCTATGCGGAGGAGACATGAGTTTTGCCAGCGCACTTACGTATGACTTTGAAGTGTATTCGGCTGCTCAGAAAAAATGGCTGGAAGTAAGTTCTGTTTCCAACTTCGAAACATTTCAGACTAACCGGATGAAATTGAGATTCCGTTCAGGAAGTGATAAGCCTCAGCTCGCTCATACTCTTAATGGCAGTGCCCTCGCTCTACCAAGAATACTGGCGGCTTTATTGGAAAATAATCAGACTGCAAATGGCGTTAATATACCTGAAGCCTTACAGCCATATACGGGTTTTAACAGCCTTTAAACATGCGACACATAAAACGAATATCAGGAATTACATTTTCAGCCGGAAAAACATTCTCATTCATGAATGTTATTCTTGTATTCGTATCCCTTCTATTTGCAATTCCGTCTTTCGGACAATCTCCCCAGGACAGACAGTTGGCCGATCAGTATCTGAATAATTCCGAATACGAAAAGGCGGCTCAGTTGTATGAGAGACTTATGGGTATGGATCCATTCGGCACATATCCTCAATATTTACGTTGCCTGCTCGCAATGAAAAATTACGATGATTCCGAAAAACTTGTAAAGAAGATTATCAAGAAGCAACCTGATTTCCCTTCATATTTCGTTGACCTGGGATTCGTTTATATTTCAAAAGGAGAAACTGAAAAAGGAAAGCAGCAATACGAGAAAGCTATCAAATCTCTTAAGCCTGACCAGGGCCAGATAGTTTCACTTGCAAATGCGTTTCAGTACAGGCAGGAACTGGATTTTGCTTTGCAGACATACGAAGAAGGTAAGAAATTAATGAGGGGCATTTATTCATTTAATTTCGAAATGGCCGAAGTGTATTATCAGAAAGGCGATTATGAAAAAATGACGGATGAATATCTCGATGCCGTAACCGATAATCCGATGTTACAGCAAAATGTACTCAACACTCTGCAGTCAAGAGTAGGTTTTGATCCAGACAATACGCGCAACGATTATCTGCGAACCGCTTTGCTTCGACGCATTCAGAAGAATCCTGACCAGATTCAATTTTCCGAAATGCTCATATGGCTTTTCATTCAGCAAAAGGATTTCGATTCAGCTTTAATACAATCCAAAGCTCTCGACAAAAGATTGAAAGAAGACGGTTCAAGAATATTCAGCCTCGGCTCCATGGCCGTGTCAAACCTGAATTACGATGCCGCTTTAAAAGCTTATCAGTATATCGTTGAAAAAGGTCCGTCCAATGTCAATTACGTGACCGCAAGAATGGAGTACCTCAATACACTCAACAAAAAAATTACCGAAAGCAATACCTATACTAAAGCCGATCTCGCTACGCTACAAAAAGATTACGAAACAACACTGACTGAACTCGGACGGTCAGCAAAAACAGCTTCGCTCATCAGAGGACTGGCACACCTTCAGGCTTTTTACCTCGACATGCCTGATACGGCTATTAGTGAATTGGAAAATGCAATCGGTTTTCCCGGGATCAGCAAAACCGTGCAGGCCGATTGTAAACTTGAATTGGGAGATATTTATTTGTTTTCCGGAAATGTCTGGGATTCTGATTTGTTGTTTAAGCAGGTCGAAAAAGATTTCAAGAGCGATCCGCTCGCTCAGGAAGCTAAATTCAGAGCTGCACGTCTCGATTATTTCCGTGGTGACTTTGAATGGGCGCAGGCACAACTGGATGTATTGAAATCGGCAACAACTCAGCTTATTGCCAACGATGCCTTGTCACTCGCATTACTGATTAGCGATAATATGGGATTGGATTCAACAACTGATGCTCTGTCTTTATATTCTCAGGCTGACCTGTTGTATTACAGAAATAAACCGGATGATGCCATGATTCTTCTCGACAGTTTGCTGAAAACATACCCGGGCCATACACTCATCGATGATTCTTGGTATAAACAGGCTCAGATAATGGATTTGAAAAGAAACTGGACAGCGGAAGATTCTCTGTACCGATTGATTCTTGAAAAGGACAGCAGCAGTGTTATTGCCGATGACGCGTTGTGGAAACGTGCCCAGCTGTTTGAAATTAAACTTAGCGACAAGGCAAAAGCAATGGAATTATATCAGGATCTGCTAACAAAATATCCGGGTAGTCTTTATGTCGTAGAGGCTCGCAAAAGATATCGTTCGCTGAGAGGAGATATTGTCAACTAATTCCGGATAATATCTTTTCCTGTCAAATCATTTGTTTTCTGATTTATGAATAATACAAAGTTTGGAAATACTGCGTCAGATTTTTTCGGATTACTCAAAATAATTAATGTGTTTAGTTAAACATCTAAATTATGATCATATATAACGTCACCGTAAACATAGATAAGTCGGTGCATGATGAATGGCTTTCATGGATGAAAACCGCTCATATTCCCGATGTAATGAGAACCGGGTTGTTCAAGGAAAATCGTTTTCTCAGAGTCCTGGGCGATGAAGATTCGGGCGGTTTCACCTATAGTGTCCAGTATACTCTCGAGAACATGGAAAAATACAGGCACTATGAAGATGTTTATGCTCCTGCATTAAGAGGCGAATTCAACAATAAATACAAGGATAAGTTTGTCGCTTTTCGAACACTATTGGAAACGGTAGACTGATGAAGTATTTTACATTCATTCTTTTATCGATTTTAAATATTTCAGCATCCGGACAAAATCCCCTGCGCGATATTATCCAGAGAATGAATAAGGCAGGTGAAAATCTGCATACTGCCCGGTTTACTATTTATGGAGAAGAAAGATTGAAAAACGGCAGCATGTATATCAGCGAGCGTCTCGTTAAGCTGAATGTCAAGCCGCAGAAAGTTTATTTTTACACTGTAAGCCCGGAGCCGGGACTAGAAGTTTTATGGATTGACAGACCGGGTGAAAAACTGACTATCAATCCGGGTGGTTTTCCGTATATCACTCTGCATATTAGTCATACAAGCTCAATTGCCAGAAAGGATGCACATCACTCCATTGAAGATATGGGTTTTAATTATGTCATAAAGTTGATTAATTATTATATGCAGACTTATGGAGATAACATTAATAAATGGGCCACAATAAAAGATACCGTAAAATGGGAAGGAAAATCATGCATACATCTTGTTATTGATTTTAAGGATTATAAATTGAATACATATACTGTACAAAAAGGCGAGAACCTGAGCTCCATTGCAGCTAAACTTCATGTGAATGATTACATGATCTTATGTATGAACAATTCAGTAAGCGACCTTTATGATGTTAAGGAAGGTCAGAAAATTCTTGTTCCCGCATTTTATGGAAGCCGTATTGAATTTTATATCGACCGTGTTACGTGGTTGCCCGTAAAGCAATTAATTTATGATCAAAAGGGTCTTTACGAAAAATATGAATTCAAAAATCTTCTGCTCAATCCTGTTATTAAACCGGAAGAATTTACTGCCGATTATAAGGATTATAAATTCTAACTTGCATATATGCGAACGGTACAGTCGAAAAAACAATTAGGGCAGCATTTTCTGAATGATTCGGAAAAAGCCCGTGAAATAGTTGAGACTCTAACCGGTCGCTCAAACAATATCCTGGAAGTTGGTCCGGGTATGGGTATACTTACCGGATTCCTTTTCGACGATAAGAATAAACACACTAAAATCATTGACATCGATAAGGAATCAATTCAGTTTTTAGTTGATAAGTTTCCCGATCATAAGGATAACATCATCGAAGGTGATTTTCTTCAACTTGATTTCGCGAAAGTTTTTGATGACAAACCCTTTTCAATTATAGGAAATTTCCCATACAACATTTCTTCCCAGATTCTTTTTCGCGTATTGGATCATCTTGATCTGGTTCCTGAAGTTGTCGGTATGTTTCAAAAAGAAGTTGCGGAAAGAATTGCGGGTAATCCGGGCAGCAGGGAATACGGAATACTAAGTGTTCTGATGCAGACATGGTATGATATTTCAATTGTCATGCAACTGGATCAGAATGATTTTTCCCCACCACCAAAAGTCAAATCGGCCGTATTGCATTTTATCAGGAAAGAAAAATTTGAACTGGGTTGCGACCCTGTATTATTTAAACGCGTAATTAAGGCCGCATTTAATCAGCGACGTAAAACGCTGAGAAATGCTTTATCGGTTGTGGTAGGAAAGGAATTATCGGGTTCATTGCCCTATGCTTCATTACGTGCAGAAACATTAAGCTGGCAGAAGTTTGTTGAATTAACCAATGAAGTTCAAAAAGTAATATCATGAAGATACTTTTTGCAGATACCATGCATCCGCTGCTCATCGATTCGTTGAGAAAAAAAGGTCATGAATGTGTGGAAGGATATTCGCTTTCCTATGAGGAGATTTCTGATATCATACACCAGTTCGAAGGTGTTATTATCAGAAGCAGAATAACACTTGATCAGAAAATTCTTTCGAAAGCTGATAAGTTGATTTTCATCGGACGGGCAGGGGCCGGAATGGAAAGTATTGATGTAGCATTTGCCAACAATAAAAAAATCGCCTGCCTGAATTCACCCGAAGGAAACCGCGATGCAGTAGGAGAACACGCTCTTGGAATGTTGCTTTCCCTGATGAATAATCTGAATCGCGCCGACAGGCAGGTACGCGAAGGCAAATGGGTACGTGAGCCCAATCGTGGACATGAACTGAACGGTAAAACCGTTGCTTTGATCGGTTGCGGAAACATGGGAAGTACATTTGCAGAAAAACTCAAAGGTATTGGTTGCAACATAATCGCTTACGATAAGTACAGAAGCGGATTTGGAAATTCTTCTCTAAGGGAAGTCATGATGGATGAGATTTTTGAAAAAGCTGACGTATTGAGTATTCACATACCGTTAACAGAGGAAACCGAATTTTTGGTGAATGATAAGTATATCAGTTCATTCAAAAAGAATATTTATCTTGTCAATACGGCGCGGGGAAAATGTGTTCGAATCGCTGATGTAGTAAAGAATCTTAAAAGCGGAAAAGTTATCGGAGCCTGTCTGGATGTGCTGGAATATGAAGAGTCTTCATTCGAAAAGTTTTCGGTGGAGAATCTGGCCAAAACGAATTCCGACTGGCAATACCTGATCAACTCTGACCGCGTAATTCTTTCGCCACATATAGCAGGATGGACATTCGAATCGCTCGAAAGAATTGCAACAGTTCTGCTTGAAAAAATTTCAATCGTAATAGAAAGCCATTCGTGAGAAAAAATATTCTTTCTTTTTTTGTTTTATTCCTTTTGTCTGCACAAGCAGGGTTTGCAGTCAGCGGAACGAATGTTTTCATTATCGACAGTATACATGAGATAAGGATCACATTCGAGCAGAAAAATTTCTGGGACACCCTCGTTCACCAGTATGAGATCAAGCATGGGGAAGTAGATGAAGCCGTGGATCCGATTATGGCAAAAATGTCATTCGACGGAAAAGTACTTGATAGTATCGGAGTAAAATTAAAGGCTAATTTCTCCTATTCGATACCGACTAACAAAAAGCCAATCAAGCTCGATTTTAATGCATTTGTAAAAGGGAAAAAGTTTGACGGACTAACCGCTTTGAATCTTTCCAATGAATTTCCTGATCCGTCTATGCTTCGGAATGTTGTCGCATATAAAATTCTGAGAGAGGCAGGTGTTGCAGCGCCACGTACTTCCTTTGCCAGGGTTTACCTGAATGACGTTTACCGCGGATTGTACGTACTCATTGAACAAATTGATAAAACATTTATTACAGATCATTTTAACAGGGCAGGAGCGGAGCTGGTAAAGGCACTGGCCTCGCCATTATATTACCAGGACCTGGATACGATGAATTTTTATTCGGTGTTTGAAATTAAGGTCAAAGACCAGCCCGGATCATGGGCGCACCTGATTGATTTGGGAAGAAGGATTAATAAAACTTCAGCTGAATACTTCTACGACAGTCTGAAAACCATTTTCGATTTCGAAGGTTATCTAAAGGTTTTCGCCGCCGATATCGTTTTCAACAACTGGGATAGTTATTTCTACGGGCAGAATTATTATTTAATGCGCGACTCTGTCGAGGGTAAGTATTATTTTCTTCCGTGGGATTACAATATAGCTTTGAATATTTACGAAGTGAGTGGCGGTGATTTTAGTATTCTTCCCGGAAATGATAATGAACATTTATTCCAGTTGCCTCTTCCTTCAAAAGTAATGCAGAATAAATATCTGAGGAAACAATATTTGTCGGATATAGAACTGATTAATAATCTCATGTTAAATCAAACTAATATCATTTTAAGTCTGAATAAAAAAATAAGACCGGCTTTAATTTCAGATACAGGTAAGGTATTTACAATGGCCCAATATGATAAATGTCTGCAGCAGGAAATAGAAATTTCCGAAATTCCGATGAAAGGACTTTTAAGCTTTATTAAAGGAAGAAACGGCAGAGTGAAAGAGCAGTTGTTGAACGCGAAGTAGCTATTAGATGTTAGGTATTAGGTATTAGGTATTTGGAGGGCGGAATTAATAATTACTTTTGATTAGTCTAAGTCGAAGTGCGAATAAAAATACGAGAGCTCACGGGATTTTAATATTGGAGAGAAGAGAAGTTTAAATTTGTTGTGATTTATTCTCAGAATAAAGGAAACACCACCCCTTTGCGACCTACCCCCTTTGCGCCATCGCGCCTTTGCGAGAAATCATTTTTTTTACAACCTTTTAAGGCTATTTAATTTAGGAAAAAGAAAGTAGTATAAATTTGTTGTGAATTATTCTGAAAATATAAAAAACACCATCCCTCTGCGCCTTAAATCCTTACCCCCTTTGCGCCTTCCCGCCTTTGCGAGAAATCAACCCCCTCTTTCACACCTTTACTAATAATAAACCATTTGACCTTGAACATTTCTTAAAGAATATTCAATTGTTTTAAATGAAAGAACATGAAAATAGAAAATCGTTTTAACCAAACACATTTACACCCTTTCCTGTCGTGATTAAGCTATGCAGACTTTTTTGAATCAGTAGTCCCCATGCATTAGAGCAATTATTATAACATTCAAATGCCGGTATCAGACCCTGATGAATAAAGTCAATTTTAGTCTTGCCATTTTGTATTGAAATTTCGAAAGTAATTCGTGTACCTGTCCATTCACTTTTATTCTCTGCAAAATTCAGTTTGCTGTCAGTAACCAGCCAGGTTACTTTTTTATCAGGTACAAACTCCGTTAATTTTTGTCTGGAGTAATGAATATCCTTCATCCGGTAAACAAACTCATCATTCAGCTTTTCCGTATTGCCTTCGATTTCCCCCTGCCACCAACCCATGACGTTGTTGATGGCGCTAAAAGCCTCTTCAGGTGAATTTCCTACAAGTATTGTCGTTTTATAATCAGATGATTTCATACGAGCGTTTTTATTTGTTTTTAAGTAATGCCAATTGACCCGTATGATATGCCAGGTGAGTCGTTCTGGTAAGGATGATATTTAATTTATTGCGATGAGGTTCTTTTACAAAGTCTTCAGCTGAAACGGCAGTATGTTTTTCAAACCATTGTTCGGGTTTTAATACATCAAACTTTTGTTTAAGAACTTCGCATTGTTTCGTCCAATAGCTCTTTAGTTCGGCAACGGTCGGTAGTTGCGCAACAGCTTTGTCGGGTTGTTTGAGAAAAGGTTCATTTAATTGAGGATATAATTTATCGCCCATGTCCAAAAGAGTAAGCATATCGTCACCCACTGCGATGAGATGTCCAAGTACATAGATTCCCCTGTTTTTCCCCTCAGAGATTTCCTGATGGAGCTTTTCATCAGGTATTGAGGCCAGCAACGTGTCAAAATTTTTGATGGATCCATACCATCTGTCGAATATCATTTTTAGAAATAAATCATTGTTTGTCATAGTATATTGTTTTGTTTTATTCGAAGACAAATGTATGGACTCAATCGTACTACGTAGTGGTGTAAATTGGACTATATGGAGGGTTGATTTGGACAAGTCTTTACATTAACTTCGGTCCAAAATTTAACATGAAACATCTCACCATTTTAGTTCCAAACGGAGAAGGTAATAACCTGAGCAGCATTGTCGGGGCGTATAAGATATTTATGAAAGCAAATGATTATTGGATGCGTAAAGGGCATAAAAGCGCTTTCAATATTCAGTTAGCCGGCAATTCAAAGTCAGTAAAATATTATGACGGATTATTTGAAGTAAAACCTCATACCGACATTTCAAAAATTAAAAAGACAAATCTAATTATTATTCCCTCGTTGAATCATAATTTTCAAAAAGCGGTTACGTCAAATAAAGCGCTGATCGATTGGATTGAAAAGCAATATAGGAGCGGCGCGGAGATCGCCAGCATCTGTACCGGTGCTTTTCTGCTTGCTTCGACAGGATTGATGGACGGAAAGAGTTGTTCAACTCACTGGACGGCATCAGATAGTTTCAGGGAAATGTTCCCCAAAGTCAATTTGCAGGCTGATAAACTGATAACAGATGAGAATGGTATCTATACCAATGGTGGCGCCTATTCTTTCCTCAACCTGATCGTATATCTGATCGAAAAATATTTTGACAGACAAACCGCAATTTTCTGTGCAAAGGTATTTCAAATTGAAATGGACAGAAATTTGCAATCGGAATTTGCCATTTTCACCGGACAAAAGAACCATGATGATGATGTCATTCAAAAAGCACAGTCGTACATCGAAAAGCATTTGGAAGAGAAAATAACGATCGAAGAATTGTCTTCACTTTTTAATGTCGGCAGAAGAAATTTTGACAGGAGATTCATTAAAGCCACTGGGAATACGCCGATAGAGTATTCGCAAAGAGTTAAAGTCGAAGCTGCGAAAAAGTCATTCGAAACAAACCGTAAAACAATCAATGAAGTTATGTATGAGGTTGGCTATTCGGATGTAAAGGCTTTCCGTGAAATATTTAAGAGATACACGGGTTTATCGCCCCTGGAGTACAAGGGTAAGTATAATAAGGATATGGTTTTGCGGTAGTAGATGTTACCTAAAGTTTAATAATCCTGCCATCATTCGTGATTTTATAGATATTGTCACCATTTATCATCGATGTGACTTTAATGGTCAGTTTGCTGTCAATGCATCCTGTCTCCTCCGGAAACCATGGGACTCTTCCATCTGAGCTGCTTATTCCGGTCCCGCTGAAAATAAAGGAAGCTATCCTGATTCGTCTTTATCAAGATTGCTTTTTTCAAAAACATCCTGTAATTCTCCTTCCACTGTATCCACCGTATAAATAGCCCCGAAGTAAACCTGCTCTTCCTTTGAATAAGAGATACACACCGGTAATTTTCCCTTTGGAAAGGATTTTAAAATATCAGTTTGCGACTGACAGTTAGGTGTGAGCTTAAAGAATAGTGCAATAAATATGAGGAAGAATTTTAGTTTCATTTTCCGGAATTGATAACCTGAATTTTATTCGTTTCGTTTACCGTAATTTTGAACGACTCTTTTAATGTTGTCCCATCATCATAACAATATCCATCGTATAAATGTATGGTGTCATTAGAAACGTAATAATATCTCAGACTAACATTTTGTTCTCTGCCGTATTCAAAATAGACAGTCAGGAGGTTGCCGATATTCGTCTTGTTGTCTATTAAAAGCAAGCTTCCATAATCGCCATATGTTCTTTTCTTTGTAATCTGCCTGAAATAGTAACATTGAAAGTTTTTGATATCCGGCAGCCTGAAAATGCAGCTGTCGGTTTCCCGCACAGCTAAAGTGTCAAAGTAATAGGAGTCATCTTTGTATTTTTGATTCAGGTCAATAAACTCAATGCTTCTTGTCTTTGGCGGAGGTATGACTTTTGCATTATTTATTGCATGAAGAATGGTTGAAATTTCTTCTAACTCTTTTGTTTCTTTACTTTTCGTTTCATTGTAGTTTTCGTTTTCTTTCCAGTAGTGGGGATAAGTATATCTTGCAAGAGCGATTGAGCCAAAAGGAAATTCAGCGTTTACTTTTATGTTATTGGTATCGGGCCTGACCGGATTAATGCTATCCTTTGAAGTATTTGCCAGGATGTTTGCATTTTCTGATGTCTTATTGTTGCAGGCAAATATCAGGAAATAAACATGTGCTAAAAGAATAAAACGCAATAAGCGGGAATTAACTTTTAGCATACAGTAAATTTTTAGAAAAACTTTTTGTCATCCCACTGCTATTTCGGGAACAACCGCTCTCATTGGATAATACTCATATTTATTTATTTTTCCGGCCGGATCGTTGGCAATGAAGTTTTTTAACTCTTCTTCATTATCCACTGCAACTATACCCAATCCATAAATTTCTTTAGGATCCATAACCGGGCCGAATGCATAAACTTTTCCCTGCTTCATTTTTTCTGTCCAGTAGTCAATATGTTGATACATGATACTCTTTTCGCTTTCTGTCATTGTCATAGCGAAATCCGGTCTCGAGGGATTCAGATAAACTGCATAGTATTGTTTTTCCATAAATTAGATTTTAATTTAATTATTTATTAAATCGGATTGAATCAAAAAATATTTGATCCGTAAAAATATTTTTAACTCACGGTTTTAGTTTTTCTAATTTCCCTTTTCTTTTGACAATGTTCTTATAGTCCCATTGAATCTCTTTGGATTTTTTGAGACATCGTTTAAGGTCTTTTACTTTAATTTCATCAGTGCTGTTATAGAATACCGAGGCATCCTTGAATTTTTCTCCAACCACATCCAGCATTTCCTCATCAAAGCCTGCTCCGCTCCAGAACATCAACCGTATTCCTCTTTTTTGTTTACTATAACCAACGATAGGGTTGTCGTCCAGAAACCAGACCGGATGTGCATGCCAGATCTTACTTTCAGCTTTTTTGAGCTCACTATCAATTAGAGTGGCAAGTAGGTTGCAGATTTCTTTGTCTGTTTTAAGTTGTTTGTGGTTATAGGACTTTATTTCTTTGTTCATACTCTTTATTTAATCGATTGTTTGTTATCACTGCTTTCGTTCAGGATGATATTTGTAAAAGTCAGGTTGCTCAACCTGTTGCCAGATAAATTTATAGCCGGTTTCCATAATTTCCATTTCAAAGGGCCTCTTCACATAGTAAAGATGGTTTGAGTCATTCAAAACCAAACCGGCTATTAAGATAAAAATTCCTGCTATAGACCACAAGGTACGTGTAATGATTTTACCGGGTCTGGTTTTTATGAGGTATTGATTGGCAAGACATACTACCATATAGCAAATCAGAAAGTAAGTCAGCAGGTCGATGGTGAATTCAAAAATAAAAAACTGTAACGACATTGATGTATGCCATCCATCACCGACATAAGGCAGGGGAAATCCGCTTAACATTGTATCCGGAGCATCAACAGGAAGGGTATACCACCACTTGGTGAATAGGCCAAAGCTGATTATAGTTAATGGAAGAATGACTTTTAAGATCAGTTGTTTCATTTTTCGAATAAGAAAAGCTTAAATTCAAATAGATCGTTTATTGAAAGATGATTGGCAGAATGATGGCTTCAACTGAAATTGAAAATAATAAAAAAATGCGTTTGACAGAAAATTATTTCTTTCAAACGCATTGAAAATGTATGTTAGCTGTTAGAGTGTAAAGCCATATTGTTTCACTCAGTATCCATAAAGAAGGCCATAAAACCATTCTCGCCGATTGAGGTCTTCGGCATTGTTATTTTCCCGCCGGCTTTTTCAATTCGGTCAAGTACTTTTTGCAAATCAGGATTACCGTTCAGATAAATAATTGAGCCTGTCATTCCCGGCTTGTGCATGGGACTTTGTGCCAGTCCGCCAGAAACCTTGCCATTCATCGGTTTGAAAGGAAACATGGCATACTTCATTCCTTCCATTTCCATTTTTTCCATTTTAATTTCAAAAATATTCTCGTAAAAAGTTTGTGCACGTGAAATATCAAGTGCGGGTATTTCAAACCAGTTTAACGCATTTGTGTCTGAACTCATTTTCTCATTCATAATATTTATTTTTTAAATTATTTAGTTAATTGATTTTATCCTGTGTCCAATCATGATTGAATGCAATCTGATTATTTCTTTTTATCTTTCTTCATAAAATTACTTTCATACAATTCGATCCAATCCTTAGCGCTGATCTTTTTCATGAGTTCGCCGATAAGCTTATAGGGTATATCATCCAATTTCTTGAAGCGCACGCAGCTTTTTCCCATATCCAGTTTTTGCTTGCTGTGTTTTGGATATTCGCTCACAAACCACTTAAGCAATTTCGGATCGGCGTAAATTCCCATATGGTAAAAGTTGATGGAGCCTTTTTGAGAGGCAATTCCCGCAAAGGGCAATGGTTCTTCCGGTTTGCAATGGTAACCGGCAGGGTAGAGCTTATGCGGAATAACATAGCCCAGTCCGCCATAACTTATAGCCGGTTCAAATCCTTTTGGAAGATTTTTTATTATTACCTGATGTAGCTTATTAAATGGTTCAGATCTTTCGGGAGGAACGTTCAATAAAATTTCTTTAACGGTCTTTCCATTAGCTTTCATAGTAAGTTGTTTGATTCAAATATACAATTTTTATAATCTGTGCATAGATCCCAAATGTTAAAAATTGATTGTGATAAAATCAATTAGTTATTTCAAGATTTAATAAGTATACCATTTTCATTTGAAAATTGGAGAGAGTTCCGATTCTTATCTTCAGGTATAATCAGTTTTTCTGTTCTAGTGAAGAATTTTCGCAAACCTGATTGCTATCACGTCAAATGTGATTAGTGTTATTACCCTTCGAAATCAGGAAATTAATGGCTCTTCAAATGCCGGATAGGCCGAATGATCATGGGTAAATTGAAAATTATATCCTAAAATAATTTTTAATGTGATACTGCTTTAAGCCCTACAACCGATCCTATAAGCATTGTAATAAAAAGCAATCGTAAAAAATTAGCCGGTTCATTGAATACAAATATTCCGACAAGTGTAGTCCCAACAGCTCCGATTCCGGTCCATACGGCATAAGCGGTTCCGATAGGTAAGCTTTGTGTTGCTTTAATGAGCAGGATCATGCTAAAAGTGAGAGTCACAACGAAGCCTGCATACCATAAATGCATTTGGTTTCCTGTCGTCTCTTTAGCTTTACCCAGACAGAATGCAAATGCAACTTCAAATAATCCGGCTATAATTAATATTATCCAATTCATATTGTTTTTTTTAGTTGATATATAACCGATACTATTCCGACACGGATTTAAAATATAAGTCGAAATATGTTGAATTATTAGAGATGCCCTTTAGTTTTTACCGGCATCAATCCCATACTGAATAGCTTCTTTTAAAATGTCAATATCAATTTCTTTCAGGGATTTGAACTTTATACAATAACCGGTCACGCTTGCCTTGCCGAGTTTTTTTCCATACGTTTTGCTTAAATACGTTTTATCTTTTAAACCCATGACATAAACAGAAATGCCCGTAGTATTTGCGCTCAAGCCTATTTGATAAAACTCTTTAGTAGAGCCATTGGAATATTTCATGTTATGGATACCATAGCCAATATTGGGATTGGAAACAATTTTGCCTTTACTGTCTTTGCCATCCAGAAACCATAATTTACTTTTGGGCAACAATTTCAGAATTATGTTATGTAACTCCGACAGGTCACTCTGTTTTTGCTCAGATTGACTTGCTATGTATTCGCTGATTTGTTTTTTAACGTCCATCCTGTTCTGAATGATTTAAAATAATTAGGTTCCTGTGATTTGTAAATTAGGATTTAAAGGTAACAAATCATGAATATCTATGTGAAGCTTTCAACGTGACGCTAGCAGGTTCTCAAGGTTGGTCATGCTGGCCGTAAATCCTTCCTTGAAGCCCATTTCAATCATCTTCTCCATACGGACAAGTGATTCGTTGAATATGGTTATATGTACTGTCGTTTTACCGTTCTTCTCGCTAAAGTTGTATTCCCATTCAGAGCCGGGGTATTCGGGATTCTCATCTTTATCCGCAAAGGTGTTGTACATTTTAAAATTCGTTTTCGGACTAATGGACAAATATTTCTGAATAGCCCAGCGCTCTAATCCTTCCGGACTTACCATTGCATAAAATCTTTGTCCGCCAACACGGAAATCCATGTACTTAGTCTTCGAAGTCCAGGGTTTTGGTGCCACCCATTGATCCAGTAATTCCGCAGTCGTAAAAGCATCCCAAACAAGCGAAAGCTCAGCATCAAATTCCCTGGTTATGTAAACTTTTTGCGCTGCCTTGTCGACTTGAAAATCAAAAAGCAAGTTATTTACGCTCCCGTCTGCTGAGCTGTTTCTTTGGTTTTTCTGATTCGGTGAACTCATTTTTTCTGTTTTTTAAGTTTTAATAATACGTTGTCAAGTTGTGCAAACTGGGTTTCTAATATTTTTTTGAATTGTTCAAGCCATTTATCAATCTCATCAATCTTTTTTGCATTGATGTGATAGTATATTTCTCTTCCAGCTTGCTCCTGCCGTACCAGCTGGCATTCAGTTAAAATCTGAATGTGTTTCGAAATCGTCTGCCTCGATGAATCAAAATTCTCAGCTATTGCTCCCGGTGTCATTGCCTGTAGGGCGAGCAAGCATAATATGGCTCTTCTTGTGGGGTCTGCTATTGCCTGAAATACATCTCTTCGGGTTTCCATTTATACTGCGATCTGAATGCCCGTCTGAACTGACCAAATTAATGGCCAATGATTGTGGCCGGGGAGGCAAATATAATGCAGTTATTTGACTGCGCAAATATTTTGAGAAAAAATAAAAGCAGCTGTGATTGGAGGTTGCGAAAAACCGATGCATTTGCAGTCAGACCAGGTATAACCAACATAAAAAAACCGATGCCTGCTAATATCAATCGGTGTATAATCGTTTTATAGAATTTATTAAATAGCGTGAAGAGAAGGATGTTTGCCAATCCTCAAAAGATACCAATGAGTCCTGCATTCTTAATTTTATCTGATTAGTTGTGTGCTTTTTCGAAATGCAGGGCAATGACTCCGCAGGAAAATGTTTTTGATTCAATTAGTTTCAGTTTAGTGATTTCGTTCACATTATTAAATAACGGAATACCTTTTCCAAGTAATATGGGATTTACAAATAGCCAAAATTCATCAACAAGATTCTGACCTAACAATGAATTAGAAGCTCCCGGACTGCCAAAAATTATTATATTTTTTCCCTGTTGATTTTTAATTTTATTTATGTTTTCCGAAAGCCGGTCTTTTATTATTGTGGTATTGACTAAATTTTTCTCGCTCATTGTGGAAGATAAAACAACTTTTGAAACCTTGTTGTACCAGTTTGAATGTTCGATATCGTGTTTCGATGCATTTGGCTGTTTTCCTGCATTTGGCCAGTATTGCTGCATCATTTCATACGTTACTCGTCCATAAAGGGCAGTGTCGGCCTCGTCTGTCATTGTTCCAACGAAGTCAAACAACTCATCATTAAATTTAATCCAGTTCATTTCTCCCGCGGGCCCGGCTACAAATCCGTCGAGTGAGGTATGCATAAAGAATATTAGTTTTCTCATATCTATAATATTTCTCTTTCTATCGTTTTCTGGTATGTGCGGATTTCAATTTGAGTTACAATTATTAGTTCTTTGTTACTTTAAATAAATTATTTGATTTTTCATTATTAAATTGCAATAAGTATACTCCCGACAATAATTTTTCAGTCGAAAAGATAGTTTCACCGGCATAAATATATTTTTCAAGAACAACCTTTCCTGTCATATCGTAAAGTATTACTTCTCCTTGAGCAGAACTTGTAACTACAATTTCATTTGTAATGTTATTTGATAAAAGATGGAAGTTTGATTTGGAATTATTTGTTTCTGTCACTGTTGTATTTAACTGATACATGAAAATTATCCCGGTATTATTAATTCCACCGTTACTGGTCATGCCGTAAATATTTCCATCATGTAATGTCAGTGATCCAACCGGATTTTTACCATCCGGTGTGTTTGAAAAATTATAGAGTGCAATAAATCCGGTACCATCTGTTTTTATACGGAATAAAGTCCCCATTGCATTTGTTCCGCCCTGCCAGGTCATTCCATATAAATATCCGTTATCCAACAAAAGTGATCCGTAAGGATAATCATGATTGACGAAGTCAAATAATTTTAAATAATCGGTACCGTCGGTTTTAAGCCTGAAAATTATCCCGGAATTTTGTGTTCCACCGCCTGATGTCATTCCATAAAGGTATGTGCCGTCGAATGTAAAAGAACCTTGCGGATTATCACCATCAGTCGGATTTCCAGTGAACTCATGAATTTTAGAATATCCGTTTCCATCAGTTTGCATTTTAAAAACAACTCCGCAACCGGAAGGGCAGGAATTCAGGTCTCCGCCTTCAAAAGTCATTCCGTACAAGTAGTTACTTACCAGATAAAGTGAACCATATGGATAACTTCCGTTTGAAGGTGTGTAATCACTTAATTTTAAATAATTGGTTCCATCAGGCATTATCCTGTAATTTGTCCCGAATCCTGCCCCACCATACTGAGTAGTTCCATATAAATACGTACCGTCAAAGATTAATGAACCCAGTGGATATCGACCATCCGGCGAACTTGAAAATTCGTATATTGTACTAAATCCTGTTCCGTCATTTTTTATTTTGAAAACTGTACCGCAACCCGTTGTACAAATAGCTGTTGTTCCTCCAGAATTGGTAATTCCGAATAAATATGAGCTGTCAAGTACTAGTGTTCCATAGGGGAAAGATCCATCCGTTCCGCTAAATTCATACAGTTTCATGTATCCGCTTCCATCATGTTTTACCTTAAAAATAATACCCATTCCATTCACGCCACCTGTTGAGCACAAGCCGTAAAAATAGGTGCTATCAGCTACAAGATCGCCTTTTGGATTGGTGCCGTCATTCGCTGTATTGCCAAAGTCGTACAACTTGGTGATCTGTGATTGAACTTGTACGCTAATCAGAAAGGTGATTGATAAAAGGAGTGTATTAATTTTCATTTAACTTTTATTGAGATTTGTTTTTTGTAATGTTTATATGTTTAAAGTCTTACTATTATTTGTTTTGTATAAATAAAGTAAATTCGAAAATGATAGAAATTTATCATTAATTTTGTTGGGTCAAGTTACCGGAATTTATTTAAACTTTACAATCAGGAACCCAGGAATTTTTTGGACAGCAGGGTTTCATGAGGTATGTAATTTTGTTTTAAAATTCGGTTAACAATTACGAAAGATAATAATATGGCCTCAGGCTTTTTTGCATTATTGGATGATATTTCCGCTCTGGTAAAGGCAAGTGCTGTCAGTTTGGACGATGTACCTGCCCAGGTGGTGAAAACTTCAGGTAAAGTTTCGGGTATTGTCATTGACGACACAGCTGTTACACCAAAGTACGTAGTAGGCCTCGATCCTTCACGCGAACTTTCCATTATATATAAGATTGCCAGGAAATCCCTTATCAATAAGCTTCTGATTCTGAGTCCGGCTGCATTACTGCTGGGATATTTTGCACCCTGGGCTATTACTCCAATATTAATGTTTGGCGGTGCGTATTTATGTTTTGAAGGCTATGAAAAAGTGCATTCCATGTTTCACAAAAAACAGGTTGTGCATGTTGAAGCCGAACAATTAAAGGTCATTACACCTGAGGAGCTGGAAAAGGAAAGAGTAACCGGTGCAGTTCGTACAGATATCATTTTGTCGGCCGAAATTATTGCTATTGCTTACAGCCAGATAACAGATAAGCCGGTCGTAAACCAGATTATGGTTTTAATTGCCGTTGCTGTATTTATTACAATAGCTGTCTATGGGTTTGTAGGCTTGATTGTGAAAATGGACGACATTGGAGTGCACCTGACTCAAAGGAAATATTATTCGTTTGTACAGAAGTTTGGTAGGGGAATAGTAAAGTTTATGCCGAACTTCCTTAGTGTCCTAAGTGTTGTAGGAACTGCAGCTATGCTTTGGGTGGGTGCAGAAATTATCGCGCACGGAATTCCTTTTACAAATCATCTCATTCATGATTTAGAAAATTCATTTGCCAATATGCCGGCTTTGGGATGGTTTGTAAAAGTTATTGCCTGTGCTGTTGGCGGAGTGATTGTTGGTTTTATAGTGGAAAAGATCGTTGTGATATTGAAAAAGGTTTTTCGAAAGTAATTACTGACTTAATATTCTTTAGCTAATATTTTCATTTTTTATTTACGATATATGTTTTATTTAAAACTTGCATTAAGCAGGAATTCAATAACTCAGTTGAGTTTAATTTCTCCCGTTAAATACAATTTAGCATTTCCTCCGATTAAACATCTGTCATTTTTGAATTCACAGAAGAGTTCTCCCCCTCTTTTTGATAGTTGATTCGCAATGAATTTGTTTTTACCCAGCTTATTGGCCCATATCGGAATCAATGATGTATGCGCAGAGCCCGTTACGGGATCTTCATCTATTCCCGATTGAGGAGCAAAGAACCGGGATACAAAATCAACTTTTCCCCCTTTTGCAGTAACGATTAACCCTCTTGCATTTAGTTTTGAGATTGATTTAAAATCAGGCAATAGACTTTTCAATGAGCTTTCACTGTCTATTATAGCTAAATAGTCGGTTTTACCTTTAAATACTTCAATTGGTCTAATGCCAATGCATGCTTCAATTATTTCAGAATAATTATTTATGGCATCCAAAGAATCCGTTGGAAAATCCAGATAAAGCATTTCATCCTCCTTCTTTACCAGTAATAATCCGCTTCTCGGTGAATGGAATCGTATTGTTGAGTCTGAATAGCCAAGTATATTAAATAATACAAAGGCAGATGCAAGTGTTGCATGTCCGCATAAATCAACTTCCGTTGTCGGAGTAAACCAGCGGATTTCAAAGTCATTAACGCTCAGAACGACAAAAGCTGTCTCTGCTAGATTATTTTCATTGGCTATGGATTGCATTAAATCTTCCGGTAGCCATTGGTCAGAAATGCAAACAGCGGCGGGATTTCCGGAAAATAATTTATTGGTGAAAGCGTCGATTTGAAATAGCTTAAGATTTTGCATGTTTGTTGTTAAGGATTTTAGTGTGATATAAGGGAATAATCCGATAACGATAAAGGAATTGTTTTATTCACATAAAAGTATATCTATTTCTCTATAGGATTTTTTAAATTTTTAATAAGTGCAGTATTAGCAGCTGAATATTCCTTTAAGATAACATAATTTATCTTTTTTAGTGAA
>CAZAON010000463.1:0-11392 GCA_964486655.1 uncultured Flavobacteriales bacterium | reverse complement strand
AAACTGGAAGAAGCATTCGCTCCGATGTCCGTCACAATGACCCTCGAAGACGATGTTGATATTAGCCGCGGCGACATGATTGTTCGCGAGAATAATACTCCGCAAACCGGTCAGGATCTTGAGATCATGCTATGCTGGCTGAATGATAAAGGTCTTAACCTGAATGCCTCTTATGTGATCAGGCATTCGACAAGAGAAGTGAGAGGCTTCGTTAAAGCGCTACGTTACAAAATTGATATTACTACACTTCGCCGCCTTGAAAATGAAAGCACACTCGGAATGAACGACATCGGAAGAGTTGTTTTACGGACAACGCAACCGTTGATTTTCGACAGTTACCGAAGAAACAGAAATACAGGCAGTCTGATTCTGGTCGATGAGTCGACGAATGAGACGGTGGGGGCGGGGATGATACTTTGAGAATTACTAATTACTAATTACTAATTACTAAAGACTAATTGAATCGTCAATTTAATAATTAATTAATTAGTGTCTTCTGGATTCCTGAAAAAGAACATTCTCTCTAAAATAATATTAGTAAATTAATAATTCGGAAATTAATATTAGTCTTTAGTAATTAGTCTTTAGTAATTTATTTATGCATTTAGACCTAATGTTGTTGGCATTGCGCGCTTCCTTCGAAGCCGCGAGAGAGATTTTACGCATCTACGAAGGCGCTATTGAAGTTGATATGAAGTCTGACGGATCTCCGCTAACTGAAGCCGATCGGGCAGCGCATACGGCAATCTCAAAAATACTTTCACAATCCGGTTTGCCTGTATTAAGTGAGGAAGGAAAGGATATTCCTTACGAAGAAAGGATTCTTTGGAAAAAGTATTGGCTCGTGGATCCTCTCGACGGAACGAAGGAATTCATCAAACGGAACGGAGAGTTTACTGTAAACATTGCATTAATGGAAATGGATCATCCTGTGGCCGGAGTAATTTGTCAGCCTGTAAAAGGAGTTGCTTTTGCGGGAGTTGAAGGTAAATTGTACAGATTCTTCGCCAACGACGATTTGATCTTTAGCAGCTCAAAAGAAATTCATTCGGAACAATTAAAGGAAGCAGGCCTGACAAGAGTTGTTGCCAGCCGGTCACATAAGTCAGCGGAAACTGAGCAGTTTATTAAGTCATTAGAAGAAGCCGGAAACAAGGTCGAATTGATGAATGCGGGCAGTGCATTAAAATTTTGTGTATTAGCTGAAGGAAAGGCCGATATTTATCCGAGATTTGCGCCTACAATGGAATGGGATACTGCCGCCGGCCATGCTCTTTTAAAAGCTACGGGAAAAAACATTTACTTGCAGCGTGATGGAAAGGAAATGACCTATAACAAACCTCAGCTAGTGAATGATTGGTTCATTGCCAGATAATTTTCGAAATGCGTTTCATAAATTCAAAACCGACAAGGAGTATGGTGAATTCGTGCGCACCAGTTTCTTCGCTCTGCTTGTCAGGCTCACCGGAGTAATAACCGGATTTTGTGTTACCCTGATTACCACCCGTTATTACGGCGCCGATGCTCTCGGTGTTGTTTCAATATGTCTTGCCATCCTTAGTTTTTCCTCGGTTTTTGGCAAACTGGGTCTCGATGTTACCTTAATGAAATACATTCCCGGCTTTAATTCAAAGAAGGACAACGCCGGCATTAAAGAAGTTTATCTGAAAGCTCTTCGCTTCATCATTCCGTCCAGTATCATCATTTCACTTTTTCTTTTCATTACTGCACCCTGGATGGCTGAATCTCTTTTTCATAAACCCTACCTGGCAGGCTTGTTAAAAATGAATGCATGGTTTACTCTTCCTCTTGTTTTGTTGCTTGTTAATTCGGAGTGCGCCAGAGCATTGAAGAGAATTCGTACTTACACTTTTCTTCAGACGGTTTCAGTTTCATTGTTTGCCACAATTTTGCTCATCGTAGTGTCATTCATGTTCACCGATAGTTTTACGCCTGCAAAAATTCAATTCGTCAGCATTACCATATCAGGCCTGCTTAGTCTTGTACTTTGGTTTCGTTACAGTAAATTCAGTCGGACCACTGCATCTTCCCAACTGTCCACAAAAAGTCTGATGATGACTTCTTCGACAATGTTTACCACAACACTGATGCAATTGACAATGTCCTGGGCAGCCACGTTAATTCTGGCTGCCTATGTTTCAGAATCGCAGATCGGTATTTATAACGCATTGGTTCGAATTTCTGTTTTTACAAACATTACAATTCTGGCGATTAACAGTCTGGCCATGCCGCGTTTCTCGGAATCATACGCCAAAAGGGATTTTGAAGCCAAGCGCACCTATTCCGGTCAGGCTTCGAGGCTGATTTTCCTAACTTCGTTGCCATTGTTCCTTGTACTCGTTTTCTTTCCGAATTGGCTCTTATCCGTATTCGGCAAGGAGTTTCCCGGCAATCACATTGAATTATTTATTCTGCTGGCCGGACAGTTTATAGTATGTTTTTCCGGTTTGTCGGGGCAGATATTGAATATGTCGGGCAAGCAACATATACTGCGGAATATAGCTATCGTTTCAGCCCTTGTAAATCTGACCTGTTGTTTTGCCCTTATTCCCCCGATGGGTCTCAAAGGCGCTTGCATTGCTCAATTAGCCGGCACTTTCACCTGGAATATGCTGAGTGTTTACAGTGTAAAAAGGCATTTCGGTTTCTTTACCTTCTTTTCGCTGAAATAGTTTTTATAAATTCGTACTGTGATACAATCACCGGCACATCAGGGTAGTAAACAGCTTCCCCCTTTACTTTCGTATGTATTACTGTTTCTGATATTTATTTCAACATTCAGAGTCTTTGCGACGCTGCCGCTGGAATATTTGCATCAGGCATTATCAACCGTTGCCATTGTTGCTTTAACTCTTTACTATTTATTCGGAATAACAGTTAGCATTTCGAAAAACAGGATTACGAAAATCGATGTACTGATGTGGATTTTTATCCTGGCTAATTTTTTCACCGCTTACAAAGGCAATGTGGTTTTCGGTCAGCCGTATTATTATGGCATCATGGCACAACGGTCAGTTTTATTATCCTTATCGGGCATACTCGTAATTTCGATGTTGAACAAAGGAATGATCAGCATTCAGCAGGTGGAAAAATCATTCTTTTACTTATCGGTTACACTGCTAATTACCTGTTATTTTTTCTTCCTCTTTGTAAATCCGGCTTATTTCCAAAGCGAAAAATTCGTCGCATACAGTCCGATCAGAGGCTATCGTTACCGGTTCCAGTTTGAACTGGTAATAATGCTTCTCTTTTATTCTTTATTCAAGATTTCCCAGGCACAAAAGAACAGGTATATTATACTGGTATTGCTGATTCTGTTTTACCTAATTTATTTTCTGCAATCAAGAACTACTTTGGTTGTTCTAGCAATCACCATGTTAATTTATTTTTACAGGAATTTCACATTAAAGCAAAAGATACGAAATACTATTGTTTATGGGGGCATCGCGGGGATGCTTGCAGTAATAATATTTGTTCTTGGCTATACATCGTTGATTGATAAATATAAAATGCTTTACAATAATGTGCTTAGTTCATTCGTGAGCGGCACGCCCGAAGAGGCTTCTTCGGCAGTTAGGTATATGGAATTTAATACCGCCTGGAATTATATTAAAGTTAACCCCCTTTTGGGAAATGGGTTTATCAGCAATCAATGGAATGGGGGATGGCAGGGAAAACTCGGTTATTTTTATCCGGTCGACATAGGCATACTGGGGAATATTTTTGTGTTTGGTATTGTTGGCACTGTTCTGATTTACTTACCTTACGTATTTACTTTGAATATGTCAAAAAGAATAATATCCAAAAATATATTTTACAAGACTTGTGAATATATGCTCCTGTTTTATTTCTTCAGCATGTTTTTCTCCGCAGTTAATATCCGTGATTCAAGCAGCATTATGTTTCTGGTTTGTCTTATTTATTTTTACAGGTATTATTATTTTTCCGATGAAATTATAATTAAACAAAAATTTAAACCGGTACTCGCATGAAAGAACCCGATTTCCTCGTCGTAGGTACGGCCCGTGCAGGCACTACCGCTTTACATTATTATCTGAAACAACATCCCGGAATATTTCTTCCTTCTCAAAAGGAACCATGCTATTATTGTTTTGCCGGACAAAAGCCGGATTATAAGAATGGTAAATTCGCCTTTGCAATAAAAAACGGAACCGAATATGGCAGGTTATTTAAATCGGCTCCCGAAAAAGCATGTAAAGGTGAGATTTCAACACCTTATCTTTATCTACACGACCGGACGATTAGCAATATCTTATCGTTACATACAAATCCAAAGTCATTAAAGATCATCATAATTTTACGCAACCCTCTCGAGAGAGCTTATTCTCAGTATTTATGGAAAGTGCGCGATGGCAGAGAGCCTCTTTCGTTCGACAATGCCTTACGCGAAGAAAAGAAGCGAATGTTGCAGAATTACAGTTTCGATTATTTTTATGCTCACCGGGGATTGTATTATGCCCAGGTTAAGGCATACCTGGAAACTTTCCCTCATGTGAAAATTTTCAGATTCGAACAATTTAGAGAAAACCTTCAAACTACGTTGTCTGAATTATGCGCTTTCCTTGGTGTTGACGATGAATTCATTTTTGAGAAGCGGAAAGATTTGAATACTTCGCAACCACCCAGGTTTGCGGCTCTCGGCAGATTAATTACACTCGAAAGCCGTGTAAAGTATAAAATACTGAACATGATTCCCGATAATTTACGAGTCGGTATAAAGGAGCAGTTTATTCGTTTAAATAACTCAGGCAAAAATCAGCCTGATATGACCGTGACGGCCCGCGAATTTTTGAATCATTATTATCACGATGATCTGCAAAAACTGCAATCATTAACCGGATTTAATTTGTCTTCGTGGATAAACGATTGAAGTTTTTTCGGGTAGCGATTATTGATCCGGTTGGCATAAAAGCCGGTCTCGATCATTATAACGTGGCTCTTTCAAAAACATTGAGCGAAAATGGTTTTCAAGCTTATGTATTCAGTAATTTTACCGAAAAAGATTTTGCCGAAAAATATTTCCGGTTCACTTTTCGTAAAGATTATGTAAACTCATTTTTGTTAGTCTGGTCTTTTATTCGCTCATTGTTAAAATGCCGATCCGCTAAAACCGAAATAATAATTTTACATGTCTTTCATTCATTATTCGCGGACCGTTTTTTTGCAGGCCTTGTCAGGTTATTTGGTTTCAAATTATGTGTAATTGTTCATGATGCGGAAAGCTTTTTATATAAAGGTTCGAAGCCATCTGTAATTTCGGAAAAGGCTGACTGGATAGTAGTTCATAATCAGTATACCGCTTTACAGCTGAAAAATATTATCTCCGTAGCCGATCATTCGAAAATACATATTATTCCGCACGGTAATTTTTCAGATGTCGTTCAGCCTATTGGAAATGAAAATTATCAATTCAAATTAAGCAGTGAAAATATTTATCTTTTGTTTTTCGGCATGATAAAAAAGTCAAAGGGTCTTGATGATTTACTGAATGCCATGAAAAACACCGGTGAGAATATTCATTTGATAGTTGCGGGGAGGTTGCGCGATTCTAATGGAGAGGAGTATTTCAAATTAATAAAGGAGCTCAAGCTGGAAAACAGAGTTCATTTAAATTTTCGATATATAAGTAATAGTGAGAGAAATTTTCTTTTTACAAAATGCCATCTTGCAGTTCTTCCATACCGTAAAATTTATCAAAGTGGTATTTTATTAATGGCAATGAGCTATGGAATACCGGTGATCGTAAGTGATTTACCCGCAAACAGGGAGATTATTGATGAATCGGCCGGTGAAATATTTACCGCCGGCGATGTTAAATGTCTGTCGGAAAAGATAAATTTGCTGGCAGGAAGCGACTCACTGCGAAAGTCCAAAGCCATAATGGCAAAAGAGTATGTTTCAAAAAAGCATGACTGGAAGAGAGTTGGGGAGTTGTTTAAGCAAATGTTCACCTGATGCATATAGCGATTATTGGTTCTCACGGAATTCCTGCAAGTTATGGAGGATTTGAAACATTCGCTGAGCATCTTGCAGTTGCATTGGCAGATCATGGCCAAAGGATTACAGTTGTAAATGAACGCGATCATGTAAAATCTTTTTCGCATAAAGGAGTCGAATTGCTTTTCTCAAAGTATAATAAGAGTACTTCTCCAATCTCCTACTATCGTAATAGTATTGATCTAACTAAAAATGCCGATGTGCTGATTGTCTGCGGTTCTGCGGGAAGTATTAATTATGGACGAATTCCGCATAAGACAAGAATAATCACCAATATTGACGGACTCGAACATAAGAGAAAGCGTTATTCGTTTTTACAAAGAAAGATCGTTTATTTTCTGCAGCGATTGGCTATTCGACGAAGTCATAGTGTGGTAGCTGATTCGGAGCATGTACTTTTATACTGGAAAAATATTTTACCGGAATATTCCGGGAAAATGAGTATGATCGCTTATGGTGCTGATGAATTCAATCCGGTTAATTCTGATGTTCTGAATAAATTTAATTTAAAACCGAATGAATACTTTTTAGTTATCGCGCGACTGGTCCCTGAGAATAATATTGAAATGATTTTAAATGCGTACAAGCATTATAAAAGCAATAAAAAATTAGTGATTGTCGGTAATACCGACAGCGCATACTCGAAAAAGCTGATGAGTCATGCCGATAAACGCGTAATATTTACTCAGGCGATTTATGATAAGGGAATTTTAGATTCATTGAGGCAGAATTGTTATTTATATATTCATGGTCACAGTGTCGGCGGAACGAATCCTTCTCTGCTTGAAGCTATGGCTGCAAAATGCGCCTGTCTTTGCCATGATAATGTATTTAATCGCGAAACATCAGGTGATGCGCAGGATTATTTTAGAGAATCATACGAACTGGCCATTCACCTCAATAGTCTTGAGCATAATCTGCTTCATGTAGAGGCAATGAAATTAAAATCATCTGAACGAATTAAGCAATATTCATGGAATAAACTGACCGGTGAGTATCTGTCTTTAATTCAAAATACGTTGCAGAGTAATAAACCTGTTTAATTGTTTGATGGAAGAGCCGGTGATATCTGAATTTAAGGATGATAATTTCGCTTCCATTGTGGAATTAATGCAAACCACATATCCGGGACATGAGATTTCAGACGAGCGATATCTTTATTGGGAATATGCAAGAAATCCGGATGGAAAGGCATTAATGAATATTGCCTCTGCCAAAGGAAAAGTTATTTCGCAATATGCCGTAATTCCGCGGCAATTTGTATTTCGCGGAAAGACATTAATGGGTTCCGTTTCAGTCAATACAATTACTCATCCTGATTTTCGTGGCAGGAATTTATTTCCTCTTTTGGTAAAGGAAACATTCAGGCAATGTTCGGAAAGGGATATTTTATTTACTATCGGATTTCCCAATCCCATATCTCTTCCTGTTATTAAGAAGAAGGAGATTTTTACTGTTGCCGGTTCACTTTCTGTTTTATTTAAGCCGATTAATCCTGTAGCGTCTCTCATTCGTTATTTTGGAAGTAAGAAAGAAAAGAGCGGTGGCGATATTCCGCTGGCAATTTCAATTAAAGACAATTCAATCTCGAAATTCGATATCGCATCCTCATCGGTCAATTATAATCAGTTACTGAATCATTTTAACAAACGGGAATTCCTTACAACGAACCGGAGCATAGATTTTTTCAAATGGCGATACATTGATATTCCCAGAAGGACCTATTATTCGTTAAGTCAGGGCAGCGGAGAACTGAACGGAGTTATCGTTTTTCGTTCAAAGTATATTTATGGAATCAGATGCTTGGTGATTGTCGATATTATCGCGAAGAACCAGGAAGCTGTCAGGAAATTAGTGAATGAGGTAAACCGTATTGCAAAAGACAATCGTATTGATCTGCTGTTTTCAGCTGTTACTGTTTATACGGATGAGTATGAAACCCTGAGATCGGCCGGATATTTTTCATTGCCCGATTTCATATTGCCTCAAAAGCTTGCATTTATTGTTAAGAAGCACCGAAGCGATTGTCCCGATGATATAATGCATTTTGGAAATTGGTTTCTTACATTTGGTGATTATGATATTTTCTAAGTTTCGCCTGACATGAATATTATCACCATCGACTTAGAAGACTGGTTTCATATCATTGATATCCCATCAGCCGCTGATAATAGCAATTGGGATAATTTCGAGTGCAGGGTAGAGCGCAATACAGATCGTATTCTTCAGGTTCTGGACGAGAGAAAAATTAAAGCGACCTGGTTTTGTCTGGGATGGATTGCGAAAAAGTATCCGGATCTGATTAAGCGAATTTCGGTGGATCATGAAGTTGGTACACATTCCATGTATCATGAATTATTATTTCGTCAGGATCCAAAGACAGCAAGTGCAGATATTCGTGAGAACATTCAGATTGTTGAGAATTTGACAGGTAAGAAAGTGACGGCATACCGTGCGCCCGGATTTTCTTTTTTAAGCAGCAGTAAATGGCTGACTGATATTTTGATTGAGGAGGGAGTTCAATACGATTGTTCGGTTTTTCCGGCTTCACGGAATCATGGTGGATTTTCAAAATTTCCATCTTCCGGTCCGTGTCGTATTGGCTCAAATGGTTCCGAGATAAAGGAGTTCCCTATGAGTATAGTTACAATCGCGGGGAAAAAGCTTGTTTTTTCTGGTGGCGGGTATTTTCGCCTGTTGCCTTATCCAGTAATAAGTTCGCTGATGAATCGTTCGGATTATAATATGACTTACTTCCACCCGCGCGACTTTGACCCCGGGCAACCGGAGCTTCCCGGCATTTCGGCAAAGCGAAAGTTTATGTCATATGTCGGTTTAAAAAAATCTTTTCCGAAGTTTATTCGTCTGCTAAATGATCATAAATTCGTCTCCGTAGAGCAGGCAGGTGCCCTGATAAATTGGGATCAGACGCCGCTCATACAAATTGATGAATTATGAACCTTAGTAGAGTCAAACGGACGATTGTCCTCTTTTTCTTAGTTGTAAATTTTCATACAAGTGCACAGGAATATCTTTATCCGCTTAATCGCGATATGGAAAGCCGGGTACTTCGTTATATAAATGCGGATACTAGCGGATTCTATTCTTCGATGAAGCCATATACCTATGAATCGCTGAGAGCGATAGCTCCTGTGGATTCTGTTTGGCGGCCGATTGTGGGTGAGGGAAAGTTTTACAGTACATGGGTCGGACGGAAATTGCGTAAAGAACATTTTGTCGAAGTTAAAGAAGACGATTTTTTGCTGAACATTGATCCCGTATTTTATTTTCAGGCCGGTAAGGAGACAAAGGCTGAAACAAAAACATTTGTAAATACGAAAGGGCTTAAAGTTACCGGCAGTTATAAGAATCATTTCTATTTCTACACACAGTTTCACGAAAACCAGGCACGCTATGCCGATTACGTTGATTCATTTGTGAATAAATACCAGGTGGTTCCCGGTCAGGGGCGCGTAAAGTTTCTGGAAAATAATTCATTTGACTTCAGTCAGGCTACGGGCGGAATTGCCTATAGCATCAAGCATTTCGAATTCCTGCTCGCAAATGATAAAATGTTTGTCGGTGATGGTTATCGTTCGCTTTTATTATCGGACAATTCTTACAGCTATCCGTTTTTGCGCCTGAGCATGAATTTCTGGAAGTTCAAGTATACCGTGATTTATGCAGTGATGCAGGATATGCAAACACCGCATGATCCGGATGTGGGATTTTATAAAAAGTATTCGACCACACATTATCTCGACATGAATATCGGCAGGAAGAATAAACTCACTGCCGGAATTTTTGAAACAGTAATGTGGGAGCAGGCTGCATCACGCGGATATGAATTGTCGTATCTGAACCCGATTCTATTTCTTCGTCCGGTCGAAAACTCACTCGACTCACCGGATAATGTCATTCTCGGTTTGAATGTTCGATGGAAGGTTTTTCCAAAGTATTCATTGTATAGCCAGTTGCTGATGGATGAATTTATCATTGACGAAATCAGGGCCGGCGACGGTTGGTGGGGTAATAAATTCGGCATACAGGCCGGATTGAAATCGGCCGACTTCCTGGGTGTGAAGCATTTGAATTTCCAGACAGAATTCAATACGGTAAGGCCATATACCTACCAGCATCGCAGCAATTCACAAAACTATACGCATGCAAACCAGGCATTGGCGCATCCGATCGGAGCTAACTTCGCTGAGTCGGTTACATTTATAAATTATCGCTGGAATAATTTCTTCGCTGAAATTAAATACCAGTATGCGAAATTCGCGCAAGATACGGGCGGAATAAATTATGGAAACGATATATTCAAAGACTATCTCGATCATGGTGCCGAATATGGCCATTACATGTTCGACGGATTGCAGTGTAAAGTGAATGCAATTGAGTTCCGTATTAATTACCTGGTGAATCCTGCTACGAATTTCAATATCGAGATTGGAACAATGATACGCAGGTTTGAGAATATTTATAAAACACAGGACACGCAGTTGTTTTATTTTGGAATACGGACTTCGCTGGAGAATTATTATTTTGATTTTTGAGATTGATTTTCTCGCAGAGGCGCAGAGGCGCAAAGGGTGCGGGAAGAATTAATAGAACTTTCGCAACTGTTCATAACGATATTTACCGGTATAAGTAAAAATTATTTCTGCACGATGACTTTCATCTTCGAAATTCCTTTGTTTGTCGTCACATGCGCGATGTAAATTCCTGCCGGCAGTTCATCGCAATTGATTGTTACGGACGTTGCATTTGAATTAAAATTTCGAAGAAGAATTTCTTTTCCGGTTATATCTGTCAGTCGAACTTTTTCAATTACCGATTGATTGTACGAATGGATCGTAAATATATCCTTAACCGGATTAGGGAAAATGCCGGCAATAATATTTTCATTTTCTTCAACAGAAACATGGTTGAAATTGAATTGTGAGTTTAATCCGGATACAGGCAGAAAAACTTCCTGGTTATTTGTAAAACTTCCATTCTTAATAAGCCTGATTATAGGGTCTATGTTTAAGTCCATCATACCTTGTCCCTGAAGAAGAGTGAAGTTGAGATAGGCAATTGTTCCATTTCCGGTTACAGGAATCTTATTTGTTCGAACTAATCCGAAGTCTACATACCCGGCTGAAGGGAAATCTTTGTACAAATGAATCATGTCGACGTTGCTCGTGCCGAGCCAACTGTTGTTAAATGTTATGCTGACAGAACCAGGGACAATCATTGCAGGGTCATAATAAATACGGGCGGCAATTCCATAAACATTACGTGCTGAGTCAATAGCAGACAAATCAACAGGAAAGGAAACATTAAATGACGTCAGTATGGCCGGAGGTGT
>CAZAON010000462.1:0-2151 GCA_964486655.1 uncultured Flavobacteriales bacterium | reverse complement strand
TGATATTGTGATATGCTGTTTTAAGTTTTTTAGCCAAGCCGCTGCCAAGCAGAATCCCATCTTTTGTAAATGAGAGTTCGTTCAAGGAACCAGTCACAACTTTGGATTCAAGGTTTCCAACTTTTATTTCGAGCGATGGTAAAATTCCTTTTATTAGTCCCTGTTTTGTAATGGTGTGGTATCGCAAAACTCCGCGAGTGAAGACAAACGGAGCAGCACCGTTAATATTTTTGACAGAAGAAAGTAACGCCATTATTTCGGGATACGGTTTGATCTGTTTCTTTTCGTTCGGCTTTACGCGGGATACCATTGAATACACAATGGAAGAATCACCCGGATCATGATATAATTGGGTTTCTTTGGGATGTATCTTTTCACCGGTAATAACAATATACGGGGAAGTTTCAATGATCTTATCTTTAATGTCTTGCACGATTCCTTCACCAAGAGCAAGGGTCAATATCATCACCATTGAACCGATGGTAACACCGGCAATAACTAAAATCGTTTGTCGTCTTTTTCCTGCTAAATGCTTAATTGCAATTGAAAGGATAAAACGGATATGTTCGATCATTTTCATTGGATCGATCTCTTTTGAATGATGAACATTTACAATGCCACTTTCTGGTTGTCTTTGTTCGTCGCATTTGGTTCGAGAACCACCTGCGAATTCTGATCAACACCGGAAAGTAATTCTACATAATTCCCCTCCATGATTCCTACAGTAACTTCTACCTCATGAAGCCTTCCATCGGTAATTTGAAATACAAATTTTTTATTGTTTTTGTTTATGACCGCTGTTTTCGGGATGATCAATACATTTTCTTTATTCCCGGCAACAATATTCACCGTTGCGGTCATGCCAATGTTTAGTTTAGCCGGCTGTGCACTTAATTTTAAAAAGACCTTTGATGTTTTGGTCGCCTCGTCGGTTTGGGGCACGATCCGAAAGACAACAGCATCAAATTTTTTCCCCGGATAAGCATCAAATGCCACAAGAGAATGCTGGTCCGTTGTAACCTTTGCCAGATCTTGTTCATCCACTTGGGCTTCAACCATGATCGATCCCGGATCGAGTATCCTAAAACACTCAGTATTGGGAGGAAGGTAATCGCCGATATTAACGCTTACACTATAGACGACACAATCAAAAGGGGCGTTGATTATTCGTTTAGACAGGTTTTCCTTTTCTTGACTTAATATGATCTTTCTACGTTCGAGCACGATCTTGGCAAGATCATAATCTCGTTTTGCGGAGTCGTACTCTTTCTGCGTGATCGAATGTAATTGAAGCAAATCATTCAGTTTTTCGATATTATTTTTTTTATCCCGTAGATCAATCTCAGCGGCAATAATTTCATTTTCAGCCTGGTTAATTTTTAATTCGATCTCTAACTTATCAGAACGCAAGAGAAGTGTCCCTTTACGCACCCAAGACCCCTCTTGAGCACCGAGAAAGGTTATATTTCCTCCGGATTCACAACGTAATATTGCCGTGGCATCGGCAGATACTTTACCGGTTGCATAAATAAGTGAAACCAATTGTCCGCGGGTAACAGTTGCGGCGACTACTTTTTCACGGATAAAAAAAATCCGGAAGACAATAAATCCGGTAATGATAATTCCAATCAACAGTAAAATACCATACTTCAATTTCATACTTGTAACCTCTTCGCATTACATTATGGGCAATTATAAAGATCAGATGTTTATTTCTACTTTCGGTAATCGTTGGTCCACTATGTAAGGAATGTACTTCTAATCGGTTGGTTTTCCAATCAACAAAAGGGATGAGTGAGTAGTTAATCCTTATATGAAATTACGGCAGGAGTTTCGATTAAATCTTTCATTTCAGCGATCAATAATTTCCAACGGTATTTTCATTTGCAATATTACCATACGTTGCGGTAAAAAACAAAAATTTGATGTGTTTAAAGAACATTGTAATCGTAATAAACCGCTTTATCCGGTTTCATCCCAACCGCGTATAGACTTACGATTTAATTACGATTGCATCAGTATTTCATTCCCCTCATTCCCGGATAGTTAAAACAAAGAAGGCGTTCTTATAAACACCTTCTCTGTTTAAGATTACATTATGTCTGATATTTCTGTGGAGTGCCATCCTTCGGTTGGCTGTAACTTTGCTCT
>CAZAON010000461.1:0-11348 GCA_964486655.1 uncultured Flavobacteriales bacterium | reverse complement strand
GACGAATTTCTCTTCCTTTTATGCTTTTATAATTTGTGAAAAATGAAAATCCTTTTGAATGGAAATCGCGAAGCAGAACAATACGTGCATCAACGACACCATCTTTGGTGGCAGTTGCCAGTGTCATGGCATTGGGCTCATGTATGTTTGCGTCAACTGCCTGCTTCATCCAGTTATGAAACTGGGTAAAGGGGTTCTTTGAAACTTTCTTTTCGTCAAGTACTCCCGACATGTATTCGTTTCTAACTTTTTTTATGTGCTCCTTAATCGATGCCATTGAAATTGTGTTTTTTAGCCTTAATTGATAATACCCGTCGTAAGGGTATCAGGAATTAGTGTATTTATCCGATCACAAAGCTGCATATTTCCTGCAAAATTCTACTACAATTCTTTTGTGAACGTAAAAAAAAGTGAGCAAATTGAAGGCAAAATTCAAAATTGTCACTTGTAAGTTTTGTTGGAAAAGTAAACAAACAAAAGGCTTTAAAAGTGGTAAAAATCATGTAACACAGTTTGGTCTTTACTTAACGAAACACAACTTAACTTACATGAAGAGAAAACCTGTACACCTTGATCCCGAAGTCGGACGTATTTTAATTTCAGAACCATTTCTACTCGATTCGTATTTTAAACGATCGGTTATACTTTTAGGAGAACATGGCGATGATGGAACCGTGGGCTTCATACTGAATAAACCTACCGATCTGAAGCTGAATGACGCTTTGGAAGACTTCCCCCCCTTTGACGTTCCGCTTTACTTCGGCGGACCGGTACAAACGGACACAATACACTTTCTGCATACACTTGGCAGTAAACTTGAAGGCAGCAAAGAAATTCTGAAAGGAATTTTCTGGGGCGGCGATCTGGAATTATTAAAAGTCCTGATTGATACAAACCAGGTCAATAAAAACGACATACGATTTTTTGCCGGATACAGTGGCTGGGAGCCACAACAATTAGATGATGAGTTAAAAGGTCATACCTGGATTGTGTCAAATTGCAAGAGAGATTTTGCATTTTCTGATCATCCAGAAGATTTATGGGGACAGGTTTTACGTACAATGGGGAGTCAATATGCGATATTGGCTAACTTTCCGGAAGATCCGAGCCTCAACTGATTAATGTTAGAAAATATAAAAAAAAGCCTCCTTTCGGGAGGCTTTTTTTTTGATCTTCGCATAGTGGCAGAAGATATAAAAGCCCCGGTAAAAATGAAAAAGTTACTCTCTGTATTAGTGCTGTTTTTTTTCGTGCTAATTACGAAAACAAATTGTGTAGCATCCGGATTGTCGGGTGATGATCCCTGTGATGCGATTGCTCTCACTGTTGCCTCTACCTGCACTCCGGTAGTCGGTTCCAATACCGGTGCTACGAATTCAACCGTTCCTGACGTTGCCTGTGACGGAGGAAGCAGCGATGGCGATATCTGGTTTTACGCGGTAGTGCCTGCAGGTGGCGAAATGACCATAATTACTTCTCCCGGTACATTATCGGATATTGGAATCGCAATTTATACCGGTGCCAACTGTTCTACATTAGTTTTAAATTCCTGTGTTAGCGGCGGAAATGCCATTAACCCCGCTATGCCTTATAAAAGTCTGACTGGACTTACCCCGGGTAACACTATCTGGATTCGTGCATGGGATGTCAATAACGATCAGACTGGCACATTCAATATTTGCGTAGTGACTTGCAATCTCACCGTTGGTATTAACGGCCAGTCAACCGGATGTTCGGCTAATCCCACACAAATTTGTGCTTCCGGAACTTATAGTTCATATTCCTGGACAGGAGGAGCAACTACTTCCTGTATTAATGTAAACTCAACGGGAAATTATACTATTACAGTTACTGATGCGAATGGCTGTATTGCTTCTGCGACACATTCATTCACTGCCGTTCCATCACCTACTGTGACAATTACCGGTCCGGCAGTTGCCTGCTCCGGAAACAATCCACAACTCTGCGTACCGAATACTTATTCTACTGTTGCATGGTCGACCGGCGACAATGTAATTTGTACGGCACCTCAGAATTCGGGCACTTATACCGTTACAGTTTCGGCTGCGAATGGATGTACTGCGACAGACTCACATTCAATTACCATAAATACTTCACCAACTGTTTCCATAACCGGACCGCCTTCAAAGTGCGCGAATGGAAGTGAGCAGTTATGTGTACCCGGCGGCTATACTACATATTCATGGTCATCAGGTGATCTTGTAAATTGCATGACACCAACTAATACGGGAACATATTCCGTAATTGTTACTGACGCGAATAATTGTACAGCATCTTCATCACAACATATTACCGTTCACAGTGTGCCGACTGTATCAGTAAGCGGACCAACAAATGCCTGTCCGGGTATTGCTTCCCAGCTTTGTGTTCCGGGCGGATACAATGCATATTCCTGGTCAAACGGAGCAACCACAAATTGTATTATACCGGCTACCAGCGGAACTTATACAGCTACAGTCACAGATGCATTCGGATGCACGGGAAGTAATTCGAAAGCAATTACATTATACCCTGCCCCTTCCGTTTCAATCACAGGCCCCTCTTCGACATGTGTTGGCACTCCGGCACAGCTTTGTACTCCCGCAACATTCAGCGATTATAATTGGTCGAACGGCGACACAACAGCTTGTATCAGTCCGAACAGTTCCGGAAATTATACAGTAGTTGTTACTGACGGAAATGGCTGTACGGCCACGAGCAGTCTTTCATTTACGGTTGATTCATTACCTCCTTCAAGCATAACAGGACCTACACTTTCCTGTAATGGAAATACGGTACAGCTATGCGCTCCGGCAGGAAATACATTTTATCTATGGTCGAATGGAGGTACAAATGGTTGTATTAATACGAATATAACAGGAAACTATTCTGTTACCGTAACAGGTGCCAACGGTTGCACAAGCTCATCATCGCACTCTCTGACTGTTATTCCTGCCTTTGCAATGACAATAACAGGACCTTCGACAGCTTGCAGCGGAACCAATGTTCAGTTATGTGCGACGAATGGAAATTACACTTATCAATGGTCATCCGGCGAAACGACACAGTGCATCAGTCCGTTAATTTCAGGAACATATACCGTCATTGCTACCAATCCGAGTGGTTGCACGCGAAGTTTCACAAAGGGATTAACAGTTTATTCGCCGTTAAACGCCGCGATAAACGGACCGACATCGGCGTGCATAGGTTCTGTTGTTCCTTTATGCGCGACTGCAGGAGCTTCATCTTACTTCTGGTCGACGGGTGCAACAACAGATTGCATTGATGTAAACAGCGGTGGTACATACACCGTTACATTAACGGGTGCGAATGGCTGTACTGCATCGGCAACATCGCAGGTAACATTTTCATCGACATTTAATGTAAACATCGACGCACCGGTATCGGGCTGTAATGGATTTACATCTGAACTTTGTGTGCCGTCTGGCTACACAAGTTATGTCTGGAATACGGGTGATACAACACCTTGCATTACAGTTGCAACTGCGGGCAATTACAGCGTGACGATTCATGATCCGGTGGGTTGTGTTGCAAATAGTTTTTATTCGCTTCCATTTAATCCGCCACCGACCGTAAACATTACCGGACCGGCCGGAGTTTGCTTCGGAGGAACGGTAAACTGGTGTGCGCCTGCCGGATTTTCAACATATCAATGGTCAAACGGAGGAACATCCGAATGTGTAATAATTTCCCAGGACACGACCTATACAGTCGAAGTTACCGATTCAAACGGATGCTATGCGACAGCATCACGATTGCTGAATCTTGTTTCATTCACTCCGAATATTTTTGAATTTAACGGACAATTAATTTGTGATACTTTTAATGCTGGATTTACCTATCAGTGGCTGATCAACGGGCAGTCGACCGGTTGTTCGGGCGACACCTGTAATCCGACTTTATCGGGTCTCTATTCGGTAATTGTAACAGATCTTGCATCAAACTGCAGTGAAACGGCGACTTACAACTATATAGTAAACGGAATCAAAGAACAATTTAATCCCGACTTTTCTATTTATCCGAATCCGTTTGACGGCAATACATTTTATGTTGACATGAAAAATACCGGCGGAACCGTTTACCTGACCGTTTACAATTCGATTGGTTCATTGATAAAATCCGAATCTTTAGAAAACGGGCGTGTAAATTTAATTCAGCTTCCATCAGTTACAGCGGGAGTCTATTATTTACACCTGAAGAGCAATACCGGTTCTTTAGTAAAAAGAATTGTTGCTACAGGGAATTAATGAATATTAAATCTTCAATAATATATTCCTACCTTTGCATACTCATCGGGGCTGACAGGAATTGACAGCAGGTGAAATTGATAAATAAGCATGTCGAGCGTCGGGGATCAGGCTCGTTAATACCGGTCTTCAACCGCCTAAATGGCAACAATTCATACGCGTTAGCCGCTTAATCAGAAGATTAACCCGCTAGCTACTTCGAGCTGACCTGTTCACCCGTCGGCTCACCTGAAGTATCGTATGGTGAATGCTTTCCAGTATAGTTCTTATGCTGTAACTAAGATCCAAAGGACTAAGCTTTAAAGTAGCGTGTGTTTAACAGCTTTAAGGACGAAAATTAAAATAACACTAAACATGTAGAAAGTTTATTGATTGCTTGTCTGGACGCGGGTTCAAATCCCGCCAGCTCCACTTTTTCAATTACGAATTACAAATTACAAATTACGAGTGCTTCGTATGTATTTAAACTTTTTCATCGAAGCTCGAGCGAGCGTAGTAGAGGTCTATTAGTTAGAAATTATCCGCTGACTGAGCCGAAGGGTTCTGGACGGATCCAAATCCCGCCAACTCCACAATAAAGTCCGGGTCGGAGTTTGAGTCCGGGTCTCTGACTCAATTTTAGTCTCAAACTCAAACTTTAAATTTTTAAATAGTTGAATAGTTTTTCTAAACATTAAAATCTGATTTCACCACCCTAATCAATCGTCGAACTGATCAGATTTTTCGTGAACTCGATCAATAAATTATGCAGATCAGCATATTCATTCATCGGTAAAGTTTCTGATTTGTCGAACACATCGTGGTAAGCCTGAATTCCGCCGAGGGTGTATAAGAAAAACGAAGGCACTCCCTTTTCGGTGAACCAGTAATGATCGCTGTTTTTTGCCTTGCCTCTTGAATTTACGGCCTTTAGATAGTTTCCTTTTTCATTTACTGATTTCAGCATCTGAAACTGCTTATCGAACTCTGTCGCATTCACAACTGTAATCCCGTCGACTCCTGTTCCGGCCAGATCTATATTTATCAGGAAACTTATTTTCTGCAATGGAATGACCGGATGATTCGTAAAATAATTGGAACCGATTAATCCAGCCTCTTCCCCGGCAAAGAAAATAAACGCTACGGAATATGGCTGCGGATTTTTCTGAAACCATTTTGCCAGTCCGAGTAACATCGAAACTCCGCTTGCATTATCATTCGCCCCCGGAAAATAGGCTTCCCTTCCCATCTCCCCCAAATGATCGTAATGCGCCGTGAATACAATAAACGAATCAGGAATTGCTGTTCCAATCACCTTACCGCAAACATTTCCCGTCCTGAACTTTCTGATTCTTTTACTCTCTACATCAAGTTCGATTTGCCTTGGCTCCTCTTTCAAAAGCGAATCCAGCAAATAAACAATCGTATAATCAGCCACCTGCGCCGATACTCTCCATGTTAATTTCTCAACGATATTTACAATTAATTTCGCGTTCGGATTGATATAATGAGTGCTGTCTGATTTCGTCAGTTCATATGAACCGTTCAGTGAGCGGCTTTCAGCGCCAACTAAATAATCCCGCCCCGGCCGTAGTTCCTTTCCATTCAACTTCACCAGCATGTCTCCCGGAAATGTGTTTACCGGATAAGAAAATTCCTGCACGAATTTTTTATCATTCAATGGCTTTAATCCGATTTCAACAAATTGATTCCCGAGGAAACGCCTGGCCTTGCCCATTCCGTCATTCGTATAACCTCTGCCATGATACTCTCTCGAAGCAAGCGTATCTACAATTCTCCTGGCATAAACAGTATCCTGTGCATTGATATTCACTACGAATATCAATGCCTGGATGAAAAATACAATTTTGAACCTCATAATTTTTTTATGCAGACAGTTTTCAAAAAACAAGAAACTATCTGACAACCATCATTCGTTTGTAAAACCTTTTAGCTCCGCTGTAAATTTCCACCGTATACAATCCCTGTTCAAGTCGTGAAGTATTCAACGTAACTCCGGCGCTCTTTGAAATAATATCCGGAGTCAATTCTTTACCCTTTGAATCAAATACACGAATCGTATTTATTTCGCCTTTGATAATATTGAAGGTGGCTGTATTGTTTACGGGATTCGGATATAACAATATCATTTTGTCATTATCGATATTTCCTGCCGTTAACGGATCATCAAGTATGGTTACCGAATCACAGATAGTACATCCGTTTCCATCTGTTACACAGAAATTATATGAACCGGCTGGTAATCCCGTTGGATTGGGTGAATAAACAATCGGACCAACAGCATTCATCAGCGTAAAGTAAATTTCGCCATTCGAACAACCTACGCAAGTCGTATGTTTAACAGAATCAACCGTCATTGACATTGGCTCAGCGATTACGAAAGGTAAACTGTCGGCCGGACAGGCGCCTCCGTCCATCGTAATTGCATAATAAGCTCCGGTCGGAACATTAAACAATGTGTCAGATTGCGTTAAAGCTGTGTCGGTCTGAATAAGCGTTCCTGCTGTGTCATACCAGGAAATATTATCCGGCAACATTCCGAAAGCCGGAATAATAACTTCATTGGAATCAGGCAAACACGGATCAAGCGTGTTGATCGAAAGAACCGGTGTGCAAGGCAATTCTTCAACAGGTAAATGAATCACAAAAAGTCCTGATGTTCCTGTATAGCCATTCTCAATCAAATAAATTTTGCTACTGTCAATTTCAGCGTCAACCGGATTTTTAAAATCACTGATTATTCTTGTGACGTTCATTCTGAAATTACCCTGCACAGAATCGTATGTCAGGTCGAGATGAACCATGTCCTGACTCGGATCATCGAATGGACCGATATGAGTACTATCAGGCGGTGGCGGACTGCCTGTTGAATCATAACCGGGAGTCCAGCTGAACATAAATCCATCTCCACGATAAAGTGGTCCGAGCACACTCTGATCATCGAAAACAAGTCCGAGCGGAGAACGGTGCGCCGTAAATGAATAAATCGGAATGCCTTCATCACTTGCATCATGGACAACATCAAGACTATCACGATACTTATCACAATCGGGACCGTAATTCGGAATTGGTAATTCAAAAACGATTCCCGGAGGAGGCGTAGGAAAAGTCGGATCATTATTCCATGAATTCAGCCTCCATGTTCTGCTATTATGATTGATTAGAGAATCCGCAGCGGGATCAAACCATGAATACTGCTGGGGATTTTCGGTATTACCCATTACCCATGGAAAACCATAATGCTTTCCCCGCTGAATCCAGTTCAATTCTTCGTTGTGATCCCTGTCTCCCGAATTTTCGACTCCGAATAAATTTCCATGCATATCAAAAGCCATATCAAAATGATTTCTGATGCCTCTTGCATAAACATAACCATTCGTATCCAGCCAAACAGAATCATTTTCCAAAGTAATCGTAGAAGGATTATTCGTTGGCATTCCGTAAATATTTGTGGTGAGCGGAACATTCCTTAGACCGGGATACATTCCGTTTCTGGTCTGAATTTCTCCATGGTCACCTCTGGCTCCGCTGCAAATAAAAATTGAGTCACCGGCCGGACTTAATACTACTCCGCTGAACAGGTGATCGAACGGACCATTTGTCTGATAGTTGGCAGTATGCATGAGTGTATCCCATGTTCTCGTACCATTTGGCTGTAGTTTACCTCTAACGATTATTCCATAAGTCAGAGGAGTATTGGAATTATTATTTCCCGAAACATACCATGTGCTGTCATGAAACGTCATACCCTGAACATACTGCACTCCATGCTGAGTGACAGATGATACGAGAGAATCATAAGGTGATCCGGCTGTTGGCTGAATAACCTGGTAAATCTCGCCGCTTGTCAATATGTAATAGAGCTGATTATTGATTTCATCACGTTCCATACGGATAGCGCCATCTCGAATTGTCATTAATCGCTGAATGTTGAAGCCGTTTTTTAAGACGACAGGATTACTCTGCGAATAAAGTGTCTGAAATGTGAGTAGTAGAGCAAAATTCAGTAATAGATATTTTTTCATGGTATATGGTTTTCACAATAAAATAAAATTGAAACATTCAGTAATAGTAGTTCAAGATTAGCAATTTTCACATACTAATCCTAACATTTCCAATAAATGTTCCTTATTATATGAGGTTGGAATTGACTATTTCATACCACATCTTTGTATTCAATTATTATTGTCATTTGTGAGGAAAATCCGGGTGGAGTACTCCGCGGGGAAACAATCGGGGCACAGGCAATAATAATTGCAATTTTTCCACACCGGTGAGACAAAGTATCGTCTCGGAGACCCGGATGCAGGGGGAAAGGGGGGCATCCGGGTCTTTTACAACCGGTGATAAAAACAAAATGACTAAAATGATATAGCAAGTGGGATTTTAGGTATAATAATCAAAACGAATAGTTAAAATCAAGTTTTGAAATATCAGCTTCAAAAGGGGAATTTCAAAACTATTAAAAACGAGCTCCGGAAATAACTGATGGCTTAGCTATTTTAACAGCTGCGAAGGGAGCGTAACTTTTGTTGATTCGCGCCCCGGGGGACGTTGGACTCATTTCGCTCAGGAAATAAATACTTTTAATATAATTCTATGATCATATCTCAAAGCCCCGATTAATATATTATATACGGACCAACGGAAAATACTTTCAATAAAAAACTTCTATCTCACACTCATCAAATACTCTTTCAATTGATCAAATTTTGACGAGAGAACCGATGCTGACTTTTTTTTGCTCTTTAATCGCTGCAGTTGTTCCGGTAATGGTATTTTAACATCCAGAACTCTTTCAACGGTCTCAATAAATTTTGCAGGATGAGCGGTTTCTAGTATGACACCCGTTCCTGTACGGCCCTTGCTAAACATCTCCCAGCCCGCTATTCCGACTGCACCATGCGGATCAGGTATGTAATTATAATTTTTATATATTTCCTTCATAACACTTTCAGTTGTCGTGTCTGAAACAGAAAATGCTGTTATTTCCTCCCTCATTTTTTCCATCGAATTCTGAAAGAGATGAAGCATTCTTCCGAAGTTGCTTGGATTGCCGACGTCCATGGCATTAGAAATTGTTGCGACTGATTCATGCGGATTAAATCCCATTCCCGAAAGATATTTCACGACAGAATCATTGGCATTCGAAGCGGCAATAAAATGCTTCACAGGCAATCCCATTTGCTTTGCAAAAAGTCCGGCTGTAAGATTCCCGAAATTACCGCTCGGAACAACCATATAAACATCGCCTTCATTCTTTACATTCTCATATGCCACAAAATAATAAACCATCTGCGGAATCAATCTCGCGATGTTAATTGAATTTGCAGATGAAAGTCTGTAAACCTTCGAAAGTTCATCGTCCAAAAATGCTGTCTTCACCAATCGCTGGCAATCATCAAAGGTTCCTTTTACTTCTATTGCATGAATGTTATTTCCATAGGTGGTTAGTTGCTTTTCCTGAAGTTCACTTACTCCGCCCGAAGGATACAGAATATATACATCAACACCTTCGACATTAAAAAAACCATCGGCAACGGCACCGCCTGTATCACCTGAAGTGGCAACAAGGATGGTTAATTTCTTCGATTCCCCCCTGTTTAGAAAAGACATGACTCTTGCCATGAATCGTGCACCAAAATCCTTGAACGCTAGGGTTGGCCCGTGAAATAATTCAGCTACGAATGTATTTTCATTTAACTGAACAAGCGGAACCGGAAATGTGAATGCGTCTTTACAAAGTGCTTCAAGATTTGCTGCCGGAATTTCATCGCCGACAAACAGACGGCTGGTTTCAAATGCAATCGTTGCAATATCCCTTCTGCCAAGTGTTCCCAGGAATCCGTTTGATAAAGCCGGAATATTCTCAGGCATAAATAATCCGTTGTCTTTCGGAAGTCCGAGCAATACAGCTTCTCTAAATGAAAAAGCTTCTGAGGGGTTTTTGGTTGAAAAGTACTTCAAGGGGTGCTGGTTGTGAAGGTGTCGAAGATTTAGTTTCGGGTTTTGGGTTAGGGGATGCTGGTTTTGAAGGTGTCGAAGATGTGGTTTCGGGTTGAGGGCTGCTGGTTCTGAAGGTGTCGAAGATTTAGTTTCGGGTTTCGGGTTGGGGGTTTCGGGTTGGGGGCTGCTGGTTGTGCGGATGTCGAAGATTTAGTTTCGGGTTACGGGTTTTGGGTTTCGGGTTTTGGGTTTCGGGTTGGAGGCTTTTGTCTTTAATCTTTTTTCTAGCACCTAAAATCTAGTATCTAATATCTAGTAACTACTTTCAAACATCTTAACCATCACACAACACGTGCTCCTCGCCTATTCACATTTGAGATATAAACTGTGCTTTTAATTTTCGCTTTTGCAAATTCTTTTTTCATGGCTTCTGCTATACTCTGTGTATGTCGTTTGCTTTCTGTAAGTGCAAAGACTGACGGACCGGAACCGCTGATTGTACAGGCGAGTGCACCGTTTCTGTATGCAGCCGCTTTTACGTCGACGAATGCGGGAATTAATTTTCCACGATATGGTTCCGCAATATGATCGGTAATTGAACGGCCTATCATTTCGTAGTCATTGAGAAACAATCCGGCGACGAGTGCGGCTGAATTAGACCATTGAGCAACACCGGCCTTCAATGGAAATGCCGGAGGAAGCGCGGCTCTTGCGTCTTTCGTGAGTACTTCCACATCAGGATGAACTACGATGACATTTAATTTTGAAGGAACGGGAAGAGAGATAATTTCAAATGGTTCATAAGAACGAATGAGTACTATTCCTCCCAGCATACAAGGCGCCGCATTGTCTGCATGCGCATCACCGCTGGCGAAACGCTCTCCTTCCATTGCAAATCTTACGAGTTCCTCTTTGTTGTATGGCTTTCCAAGCAATTCATTTGCTGCAAAAACTCCTGCGACTGCGCTTGCTGCACTGGAACCTAGTCCGCTTCCCAGCGGCATTTTTTTATGCAGGTTAATATTGAAACCTGTTTGCAAACCTGCCGCATCCAATAAAGCCTTGATCGCAACCGTCGCCGTATTTCTCGCAGGATCTTTCGATAACTTTTTACCGTCGCCTGTAATTTTCTTT
>CAZAON010000460.1:0-1663 GCA_964486655.1 uncultured Flavobacteriales bacterium | reverse complement strand
GGTATTAATCGGCTTTTGGTAGCAAGAGTTGATTCTATTGGTAATATTATATGGTCCAAGGAGTTTTTTAGTACAAATCTTCCTTCAAGAGGAGAAAGTATTATTGAGTTGTATGACAATTCAATTATTGTTTCAGGATATATAGGGAGTAACAACGGAAATTACCCATACAGACCTGCAATAATTAAATTGGACAGTAATGGAAATGTTATTTGGAATTATTTTTATATGATTAATAACAATCCTATTTATGCAAAAACTGATGATATTAGTTCGATTATTGTTTCACCCGTTGATACTAGTCTAATATTGAATGGTACTTATGGGGGAGGATTTTCAACACTTCCTGAAAATAATGAAATATCTTATATTATTAGTATTAATCATATATCCGGACAATTAAATTGGTCGAGGTTATATAATTTTGGATATAATGACCATTGCATTGGTATAGTTCGGGAAGGCAATCAATTATTTTTACTTGGCAATGCCCCATATAATCTGAATTCAGGATTTGTAATAATTAATACCGATTTGAATGGGAATATAATATGGTCAAATACTTATATGAATGATCGAGTGGATATGATTAATAATTTAGTACCTCATAATGGCAAGTTTACGATAGTTGGATCTGTCCACAATTATTATGGACAATATGTTGTAGAAACGTCATTTGATTCCTACACAACAGAAATTCTTCCTGATGGAAGCGGTGCCTCTATACCAACTTATCCGTTAATTGTTACTGATACTGCTATATCATTTTTCCCTTATTCAAATATTTTTTCTGATACAATTACATTTACTAAAAGTCCGGTTATTTTAACCGTTAATTCAATATTGTCAATATTAGATACTTCATTATGTCAGCCATCAACAGCCGGAATTGATGATCTAAGTACAAATAAAATTAATGTTTACCCAAATCCGACAAAAGGTATTGTTTCAATAGAGTTTAATGGTTCCGTTGAACAATGCGAACTGGAATTGTACAATTCGCAGGGTGCATTATTACATAAGCAGATTTATTCCGGTCATGAAATTAACTTTGATCTGCACAAATTCAGTAAAGGATTATATTTATTAAATCTGAGGAATTCGAATATTCGATTAACCAAGAAGATAATTTTGGAATAATTTCGTCCTGAAAATAAAGTCAATCTTCAATAAAACTCATACTCATACCTCGTTCCGAAATGCTTGTCTCTTCCGCCTCGTGATGTATCCATTTCATACGTCTGTTCTGCTATAACATTCCCATCATCGTCGTACTCATACATGTTTTTTCGTAAAAGCATTCCGTTGTCATCGAAAATTTCCTGTTCAATGAGCTGGTTCTTTTCATTGTAGGTATAGTGAACTGACTTGCTGTAAAAATCTTTATAATCGCGTCGGATTACATTTCCGTTTTCATCGTAGGTAATATCAATGCGTGATATTAATTTGCCCTGGGGATTGGTTTGAACAGATGAACTTTCTTTTCCTTTGTCATTAAAAATGATGACAGTTTTTGAAACCTCATTTCCTTTATCATCGAATTCGATTTCTTCGGCGTTGTTACCTTCTTTCAGTGAAAACGTTGTTCGTGCTATCGGTTTTTTATTTACATCGTAGGTGCATCTTTCGCTCAAACTGCCTTTTTCATCATATTTGATTTCTT
>CAZAON010000459.1:0-3430 GCA_964486655.1 uncultured Flavobacteriales bacterium | reverse complement strand
AATGAAGAACATGATGATGAAATAGATAAGTAACGGAATTGCGATCCTTACTACATCCATTGGGATATTAACAATCAGCTCACCTTTTAGGCTGAACATTGCAACTATTGTAAATAATAGAGCTATTAAAGTTACTGGACTAATCTTAGGAACAAATTTTTCTTCATACCAAAGCTTACCCTTTAGTTTGATAAGGAAATACCGGCTTAAAAATCCGGCAATAAATGGAATACCAAGGTAGATGAAAACACTTTTAGCAATTTCAGCGATACTGATATTTACTTCAAGTCCGGTTATGCCAAAATACGGAGGCAGAATGGTAACAAATATCCACGCAAACAAACTATAGAATAGAACCTGAAAAATACTGTTGAACGCAACAAGTCCGGCAGCGTATTCACGGCTTCCGTTAGCCAATTCATTCCACACAATTACCATTGCTATGCAGCGAGCAAGACCTATCATTATCAATCCGACCATATAACCCGGCATATCGCTAAGGAATGTAATGGCAAGTATGAACATAAGTATAGGTCCGATGACCCAGTTCATCACCAGCGATAATCCTAATATTTTGAAGTTGCGGAAAATTTTTCCAAGCTCTTCGTATTTCACTTTGGCAAGCGGCGGGTACATCATAAGTATTAAGCCAATAGCAATTGGAATGTTTGTTGTTCCGGATGAAAATGAGTTTACGAAATCAGCTGTACCCGGGATAAAATATCCCAAAGCTACTCCAATTCCCATGGCGAGGAAGATCCATAGAGTCAGGAATCTATCGAGGAAGCTTAAATGTTTTCGTTCTGTTGGATTGCAGTTAGTGGCTGACATAGAAAAATTCAGTAATTTTAGGATTTCAAATCCCCCTAAATCCCCCTTTACAAGGGGGACTTAAGAGATTATTTTACTTTTCGGCGTAGACAGTAATGCTGTAAATTCCGTATCCTGATTTTATGAACTCTTTTGCTTCATCAATTGTCATGTAGTCCAATAGAATCTGGTCAGGAATAGTAATTAACTTTTCTTTCTGAATTGTGATATTTTTGAATCCTGCATTTTTAACGATATTCAGATATTCATCTTTCTGTACTGCGCCTGATACACAACCTGCATACATTGTAGCAGCGGCTTTTATCTTAGCCGGCAATTCACCTGTTAAAACGATATCTGAAATCGAGAAATGTCCGCCGGGTTTGGTAATTCTGTAAACTTCCCTGAAGGCATTTACTTTATTGGGAATTAGATTCATCACACAGTTGCTTACTACAACATCGGCGGTATTATCAGTTAATGGCATTTTTTCAATTTCTGAAAGGTGGAATTCAACATTAGTATATCCAAGTTTTGCTGCATTGGCTTTAGCTTTATCAACCATTGCGGGAGTCATATCAATTCCTATAACCTTGCCTGAATCCCCTGTTTCAGCCCTGGCAACAAAGCAATCATTACCTGCTCCTGAACCGAGATCAACAACGGTATCACCTTTTTTAATTTTTGCGAATTCAGTAGGTAAACCGCAGCCAAGTCCAAGATCAGCATCTGGATTGTAGCCTTTTAGATTTTTGTATTCATCAGCCATAATGGTGAATGTTGTTGTATCACCGCAGCATGATGATGTTGAGCCGCAGCATGATGATTCGTTTTGTTCTTTTGACTGCAGCGCGATTTGTGAGTACTGCTCTTTAACTATTTGCTTGAGTTCTTCTTCTGATTTTTCTTTTGTGAGATCAGTGTTTATGTTGTTGGTCACAAGACCAACAACGGGGTTTTCTAAAACCGCTGTTTCAGTAGCTTCATCGCTGCAGCAGTCGGGTCCACAGCAGGATTTTTCTTTTGTTTCGTTTTGTGTGTTCATTGTATTTTATATTTGTCGTAATTTGAGACGTGCCACCTTACCTTCGGCAAGGCGTAGCGGAACATCTGTACAGTTAATTAATTTTTTTAACAGCAAACCGGTTGTTCTATGTGAGTGAAAGTTGGCTCAAGCATTTGTTTGAACTTTTTCCATTTTTCGGGATTGAGGCAGTAACAAATTGAATTACCCTCAATGTTCCCCTGGATAAGTCCGGCATTCTTAAGCTCTTTTAAATGCTGTGAAACAGTTGCCTGTGCAAGCGGAATTGCATCAACAATACTGCCGCATACACAGCTTACCTGTGTGGATAGATAATCAATTATAGCTACACGCGCAGGGTGTCCGAGAGCTTTGGCAAATGCTGCAAGCTCGTTTTGTTCTATTGTGAAATTATCTGTTTTAGTGAGTCCCATATATTTTCCTTATTGTCTTATTGCAATATTACGATATAGAATGTCTTGAGAAAAGGTATAAATTTATCCCTTTAATGTAAATTACTAATTTTCAGTAGTTAGATAACTATCATATTGTAATGTGTTTCAAATCATAAAATAAAAATATGCATCCGATTATATTTCGTTAAACAACGAAATGATATTATGCTAAAACATCAAACAAACGTATTTAAAGCACTTTCTGACGCAAACAGATTGAGGATCATCAAAATGCTTCAGATAAAACCGCTTTGTGTATGCGAGATTACGGATATTCTTGGTCTAGCCGCTTCAACTGTATCAAATCACTTAAACATATTGAAAAAAGCGGGATTCATTGAAGACTATAAAGACGGAAAGTGGATAAATTATAGTCTAACCAAAAATATAAACAAACCTGAGATATCTTCATTAATGACGAGCATGCATTTTATTCTGGAAGATGATGAAGTAATAAAAAGTGACCGTATAAAACTTGGATTTGTTGACAGAATAGAAATATGTAATAGATAAATCGTAAATTAAAACATTTTTTACTTTACAATTTTTAAAACAATTTTATGTTTAACTGGCTTCAAAATATTTCTGACTGGTTAGTATACAACATAATTGGCTTAAGTGAACATAGTCATTTAGGTTCAGCATTAAACTTTTTCATATACGATACAATTAAGATACTAATCTTACTTTTCATAATTACATTCATTATGGGAATAGTAAACTCATATTTCCCAATTGAACGAATCCGGAATTTTCTTTCCCGCAATAAATTATATGGTTTGGAGTATCTCTTCGCGTCGATTTTCGGGGCAGTAACGCCTTTTTGTTCATGCTCTTCAGTTCCTTTGTTTATTGGATTTGTAAAGGGCGGAATACCTTTAGGGGTTACATTTTCTTTCCTCGTCACTTCACCGTTAATTAACGAAGTAGCAGTAGCTATATTCATAGGTACATTTGGCGTAAAGGTGACTGTAATATATGTCATAAGCGGAATAATGCTTGGAGTTATCAGCGGAATGGTTCTAGGTAAACTTAAACTTGAATACCTGCTTACTGACTGGGTAAAAAAAGTGTGGCAGGATGCAGAGAAAGAAAATGAAAAATTCAGAACAGAAATACTCTCTTTTGTAAAACGAATCCC
>CAZAON010000458.1:0-3845 GCA_964486655.1 uncultured Flavobacteriales bacterium | reverse complement strand
GTTATTGCGCCTCAGGCAGATGTTAAAGACGGATTAATCGATATTTCGACGATGAAAAAATTCCCGTCGTGGCTTGCTCCCGCGATGATATACCGGATGCTGACAAATTCACTGAGAGATTCAAAGTATTATCATGCCTTTACAGGCCGTAAAATCGTGCTGAAAAATCAGGGAAAACTGGAGGGGCATATTGACGGAGAACCGGTATTGTTTGATGGTGATCTGAGTATTAATATTGTACCGCAATCGTTGAGGGTTATCGTACCTAAATTATAGTATTCTTCAATGGAAAATAAATATTTAAAAGGCCTAGCTTACGCACTTTCCGGAATAGCCTATGCATTCCGCAGCCAGGTAAACATGCGCTTCCATATTTTTGCAGCGATTGTTGTTTTTATTATGTCATTCTTTCTGCAGATTAATTTGGCGGAATGGTGCATTATTCTGATGTGTGTGGGATCGGTAATTTCGGCCGAACTGATAAATACATCACTTGAAGTTTCCATTGACATGATTTCACCCAACTACAATGAAAAAGCGGGTCATGCAAAAGATCTTGCAGCCGCAGCCGTATTGGTTGTTTGTACGGTTTCAGCAATCATTGGCATAGTGATCTTTCTTCCAAAAATAATTCGCCTCTTTTCATGAATAATAAAAAGAACAAAGACGGAGTTGTCTATTCGACAAACAGCAATTTCAAATACTCCGTTCAGCCGCATCAAGGTGCTAACATCCCGCCTCAACAGCAAAATCTGAAAGTAATCATCGATAAGAAAAATCGCGGTGGAAAAAGCGTAACGCTTGTCTTAGGCTTCATTGGAAAAGAAGAAGATCTCGAAAAACTCGGAAGAGAGTTAAAATCAAAATGTGGTGTTGGCGGTGCCGTTAAGGATGGTGAAATAATGATTCAGGGTGAACACAAAGACAGGGTTGTTGCTTTGTTGACAGGAATGGGATATGGGGTTAGGAAATAAATTACAAATTACGAATTACGGATGATGACTGACGCGATCGTTACTCGTTTTTGTGGAAATAGTTTTTAGTTTTTAAGGAATCTTGCTCTTTTTTGGTTGCCGGTTTCGAAGAAATATACACCGCCGGTTAAGTGACTGACATCAATTGTGTTTTTGGATTGTGTTAGTTTTCCTTTAAGTACATTTTGTCCGACTGTATTGAAAATTTTATACGGCGTTTCTGAAAAGTTCTCAGGAAAATTAATTGTAATATTTTCTTCGGCAGGATTCGGGTATAAATCAAAATCGACAGCATCTATAGCCTTGACGTCACTAGTGTTACAACTTACTTCCATAAAATATGTGAATTCAGATCCCGTGTATCCTATAAAATTTATTGCAGATGCCGGAATGGTACTTCCGTAATTCAATGCGATGTAATAAACCTGATGTGTTGTGTCACGGCTATAAGTATGTCCCCCGTCTATACTATAAACAGCCATAATCCAGTAGTCTCCGGCTGCAAGCTGTGTTGGCACAACCGGAAGAGAAACAATACCTGTACCAACCGTTGTTACTATAGTCGTATCACTTGTAATAATGAGATTACCCGGAATGCCTGAATTATCATCGTATAAGGCCATCTGAACCTGCGCTCCGGTATTTCTTCCAATTAGATTTAATGAATACAATGTGCCGGAAGAATTCAATTGAATTTTACTTCCTAAAAGATAATCCTGATAGATTGGATCTCCCGAATTATCGAATCCCGTTGAATCGTCATTTCCGAAATTACAGTTTTGTGCATTGCAAAGTCCGGATATTGTAAAGGCAATTGCCAGTAAAGTTATTTTCATTCTTTATTAATTTGAATTTTAATGAAATGTAAGAATTTAATTTGTGAATACTCTACTGCCAAATTTCATCGCATTTTAGAGCTGATGCAATCTTTTCGGTCTACCAATCATGCTTCGCTATTAATACACAAACATACTGTGTATACTCCTCACCCGACTCCCTGACAGCATAACCAATTCCAACATCAGTTAAGTTTGAATTCCATTCATCCAGACCCAGTAAATGAATTCTGTGCCCCAACGAAGGAACATCTTTGTCTATGATTAAAGATTTTATCGCTTCCTCTCCACTACCATCTCCCATTTGTATTGATTCAAAATTATTTTCCCTCTTATTCGAATATGATTTCGACAGAAAATGAAATTCACCGAAATATTTCGACGGATAGACCCTGATATCGCTTAACAATCGAAAAGCCTTTTGAGCTTCATCTTTGTCTAATGAAATTTCGACTTTAGTATTATTCGAATTAAGGAAAAACAGAATGATCGCGGAAATGAGTGTTTTCAATTTATTGTTCGCTTATAAAGATGATTAGAAACAAAACTTAAGTTCCGTTAGCTTAAACTATGCAACTCATAACTTATAACTCATAACTCATAACTCATCCCTCATCCCTCTTTCGATAATTCCTATACATCTTAATCCCCGCCAATAAAATAAGAGAGAATGCAACCATCCCGGCCAGACCATACAACCAGTTTGTCAGATCTTTCATAACAACGATAAAAACAATCGCCACTAAAAAAATTGTTGCTACTTCATTCCAAAGCCTTAACTGCATTCCGCTCATACTAAATTTATCTTTCTGAAAATTACTGAAGATACGATGACAGCTAAAGTGATAGATTGAAAGCAGAATTACAAAAAACAGTTTTAACCATAACCAGTCGGGAATTTTTTCAGAATACAATGTTTCAAGAAGTGAAAATCCGAAGATCCAGGTCAGTATTGCCGATGGCCATGTAATTCCATACCAGAGACGACGTGACGCTAATTTAAAATGATCCGACAAAATTCTTCTGTCAGGCTCCTGCTTCATCTGTACTTCTGCATGATAGACAAACAACCTTACTATATAAAATAATCCGGCAAACCAGGTGACGACGAAGATTATGTGAAGTGCCAGAAGGTAGAGCATTAAATATTGAAGTTTAATTTATATTCTTCGGGAGGATCTAGTTGTTTGCGATTACTTTCTTCAATGACTCTTTGATAGAGATTTTCGTACAAATGTAGAATCTCATTTATGTCGAATTTTCTGGCATGGGCCAGGGCATTTTGCTTGAATTGAGCAAGTGTACCATCACTTTGGAGAATTGAAACCGCATTCGTAGCCATCTCTTCAACATTCCCAATGTCGCTCATGTATCCGGTAACTCCCTGAACATTTAATTCAGGTAGTCCGCCGGCATTTGTACAAATTACCGGCACCTGGCAGGCCATTGCTTCCAATGCCGCCAAACCGAAACTTTCGGTTTCAGACGGCAACAGAAATACATCTCCGATAGATAAAATTTCTTCCACCATCTCAAGCTTACCTATAAATCGAATACTATCTGAATGACTTGTCTCCCTCGCCTCTTTCTCGCATCTGTTACGGTCGGGTCCATCGCCAATCATAATTAATTTTGCCGGAACCTTATCGGCAATCAGACTGAAAATCTTTATTACATCACTCACACGTTTTACCGGTCTGAAATTCGATGCATGAACAACAATTCGTTCATTATTCGGTGCAATAGCCCTGCGGAAATGATCTTTGCGCTGTTTGTTGAAACGGTTGAGGTCAATGAAATTGGGAATGACTTCAATATTCTTGAGCTTGCACAATTTAAAATTCTGATAGGTGTCTAACTTAAGCGATTCGGAAACTGATGTAACCGCATCGCTCTGATTAATTGCAAAAGTTACTACCGGACTGTAATTTTCATCTCTGCCGACAAGAGTAATATCTGTCCCATGCAAAGTTGTTATAAACGGTAACTTCTTTCCATGAGTCTCCATAATCCGCTGAGCCATGTATGCGACTGA
>CAZAON010000457.1:0-9236 GCA_964486655.1 uncultured Flavobacteriales bacterium | reverse complement strand
GTAAAGAATGGGAAAAAGTACCCCTGAAAAATGCCTCTAGTCCTTGCCCGAAAGCCACTCTTTAAAAAGTGGCGACCTTTCTGTACTCACGATTGTATCCATATTTATCGGTGGTGTAAGCACAACCTTGACACGGGATTTAGAAAAAGAAAACATTTCAGTTATAGATTCTATGCTTATTATGAACTGCCTGTTTATCCTGAAAAATTTCCCCGGATCAAGCATCGTTTCCAGCTTATCCAGGTTGTAGTCAATCGGGTAGGAGTAGTTGTCTTTTGTTTTAAGAAAGTTAATCTTCTCTTCAGTATAAAAATATGAAACATCTTTGATATCAATCATCTTGATATGCTCACCATACTTAATCAGAAACCTCTTCTTATAGCGATCCTGCTTATCAATAAATGATTCAATCAAAGTTTTAATATCAGGTGAATCAGTATTTTTTTGTAGTTTTTTAAATTTATTTATTGCCGAATGAAGCTCTTCTTTTTTAATGGGCTTCAATAAATACTCAATGCTGTTTACTTTAAATGCCTGTAATGCAAATTGATCATAAGCCGTAATAAAAATGATTGGAGATTCTACTTCAGTCTGAGTGAAAATTTCAAAGCTCTGTCCGTCGGCCAGGTTAATGTCCATTAATATTAAGTCAGGCGCCGGATTGGATTTCAACCAGCTCACAGCCGACTTAACACTAACAAGTACATCCAGCACTTTCGCTGCCGGTTCGGTTTCAGCAAGTATTTTAATTAATCTCGCTGCTGCCGGTTCTTCGTCTTCAAGTATCAGTACGTTCATCTTCTATTTTAATTAACGGAATCATTACTCTGAAAGTATTTTCGTCTTTTATAATCTCAACCGCCTGTGATGTCAACAGCGCGTACCGGGCCTGAATATTTTCGAGACCAAATCCGGCTGATTTTTCATTCGCTATTTTTTTATTCAAATTGTTTGTAATAATTAACGCATCATTTTTATTTGAGATTGAGATCACAAGCGGACTCTCTTTCGAGACCGCATTGTGTTTTATCGCATTCTCTGCAAGCATTTGAAGTGTAAGTGGAGGAACAGCGTACTCATGTTTGGTTTTTTCATCAAGTGAAATATCCAGTTTTAAATTTTCTCCGTATCTTTTTCTCTGTATGAATATGTAATTATCAAGCAGGCTTAATTCCTCAGACAACGATACCAGATTTTTATCGCGGTAAACTACAATATTTCTGAAAAATTCTGAAAGTTTTTCTACATATTCTACCGCATGTTCAGGATGATCTTCTATCACCGAAATCAGCGTATTAAAACTGTTGAACAAAAAATGTGGGTTTACCTGACTTTTTAATGTTTCGAACTGAAATTTGATTTTTTCTTTTTCCAGCCTGTCATAATTCCGCAGGCGATTCTCCCGTCTCTTTACTATAATAACGATAATCAATGTAATAAGTGCGGAGGCCAATATCCTGAACCACCATCTTTGCCAGAACGGAGGTAAAATCTGAAAAGTAAGCGTTGTTTCTTTTGATCTTGTAAAGTTATCATTGATTGAAGCCTTAATCCGGAAAAAGTATTTACCCGCTTGAAGCTTCGGGAATGTAATCATATTGTCCTTTGTTTTTTCCCATTTTGTGGAATAACCTTCAAGTATAAAAATATAATTAAGCCGCTGCGGATCCGAATACCATATAGCCGAATAATCAATACTTATGTTGTTTTCATCTGAGGCGAATTTGTTTTTCTTGCTCAGGTCAACCGGCTTTAAAAAGACTGAAGTGTTTCGGATCATCACAGAAGGATGCCTGAGTTTTACATCCCTGTCCGGATTGTAATGTAAAATTCCTCTTTCAGTACCCAGCCAAATACTTTTATCGGGCGATTCTGTTATTGAATTTAAATCACCATTAATATTATCAAGATTTTCTTCAGTCGAATGATAAATTACATCACCTGTTTCGGGATCGTATATGTCAAACCCGTTTTCATGTACTATGATCAGATTACCGTTATCCAGACATGCCATAGAAGTCGGTGTCGGGTCCGATAATCCGTCTTTTGTATTTATCCGCCGCACCTGATTCTTTTCATCTATATATCCGATTCCTGCATCAGCCGTCGCGAACCAGATGCGGCCTTTTTTATCTTCTGTGAATCCGTGAATCGGCGTTCCCGGAATTGGAATTACCGAAAGCTTATCTTTTTCTAACCTGAAAATTCCGCTTTCATCTGTACCAAACCATGTGACTCCTTTGCTGTCGATAAAAATCGAATACACATAGTCATCTAATAACGGACTGCCTTCGAATACCGGAACTTTTTTTATTTCCGCATCGTCTGTGTTTCCGTTCGATGCGATAACAAATTTGTTCACTGAATTAAAGCCCCCAACCCAAATAGTATTTCCGGTTCCGGTGATTGAAAGTATACTCGAACTTTCAGTATCTGATGCTGAAGTCACTTTTCGAACCGAGCCTGTGGCCGGATTAAGCCGAAAGACTCCTTCACCGAGTGTTCCGATCCACAGGTAACCGTATGGATCAAAATATAAAGTTACAATGTCGGCCTTTTTTACAATTTTATATTCTGCAAGTGTAAAATTTCCGTCATCTTCTTTTTTGATTCTTGAAAGCTGCTGATCGGGTGTAAACCAAAGATTACCCTGTTTATCGCTGATAATACAATGAATCGCTTTGATTTTTTTTGCTCCTATCTGCTCGATCAGAGAAATTTTCTGACCTGTCGTTCGAAGCAGATGCAATGACTCCGCAATCCAAATGTTATTCTCAAAATCAATTGCCAGGTCATTGATCTTGATTTCATTTTCAAGTTTAAGATTTAGGGGTAAAATTCTTCCGGTATTATCCAAAATCTTAATTCCGGCCGATTCTGTTTTGATCCAGAGTTGGTTATCTGTTATGAGCAATTTGCCGACCGGACCATAACTCCATGTTTTTTTTAATTTTAAAGGTACAAGGCTTTTCTTTTTACAATCATATCTCGCAACGCCTCGATCCTGTAGTCCAATCCAAAGTGTATTCCCGTCGCACGATAGAGAGCGCACAATTTCATCAGGTAATCCTTCAGAGGGCCCAAGGCTGGTAACTGTTTTCTTTCCTTTTGAAAAATTTACAAAGTTCAAACCTGCATCTGTTCCAACTGCCATTCTTCCATCAGGCAATTTTACCATCGTGTAACAATAATTATCGCTTAGTCCGTCGTCGGTATTTATGTTATATAGTCTCGTATCAACGAAGTAAATCCCTTCTCCCTTTGTGGAGAAACAAATTTTTCCTTCTTCATCCTGGCCAAAGGAACTGATGCTGCTTTTTGGAACGCCCTCTTCCGGATTAAAGACAGTGGCTACATAATTTTCAATGACCTGGATTTTTCCGTTCTCATGACCAACCCAGATTTTTCCCGATTTGTCTTCGAACAGAGCGGTAACTCCGCGATTTATTTTTTCAGAATTCGGAATCTTATTGAAATTTATTCCGTCAAAAGTAAATACCCCGTTATCTGTACCTGTCCATAAAAGTCCGTTGTGATCAATTAGAACTTTCAAGATTCTTGGTCTCGTATTTTCAGTACGAATGTCAAATGACTTTGACAATGGGAATTCCTGCGACCTCGAAGAATAGCCCGTGTAACAAAAAATAAGGATTAAAAGAAAAACAATTTTATTTATTTTCTTTCCGGGTAAGTTCGGCATTTACTTCAACTTTTATTTCACTCGCGATTTTTTCATGAACAACTTTTGGTACTTTGATATTATGTTCCGAAAGTAAGATTGAAAACTCCGAAAAAATTACGATCTTTTGATCTTTAACTACAACTTTACAGCGAATGATTCTTTCCATCTGCACTCCATGCACGGTTAGCTGACCTTTCGCCCGCACTTCATAATTTCCATCGATGCTCAAATCTATATCTTCTATAATCTTGCCCTGGAAGACCGCTTCAGGATATTTCTCCGATTCAAGATATTTTTCATTAAAATGTTCCTGCTGAAGCGCACTGTTAAATCCCTGAAAGGTTCTGATTACGACTTTAAATACGAATGTTCTCTTGTAAGTATCAATTACCCCGCGAAGGTTTTTTGATTCTGCATTAATCAACTCTTCACTCGCTTCAGAACGAAATGAAATAGAACCATGATTCGTCAGGAAAATCTGTGCCTTGATTAGAGCAGGGTTTAACAAAAAAAGAAAAAGCATAAATCTGTACATGACGGCGAAGTTGCGATATGCAATATACAACCTGATTTCCTGGTGTTAAACTTTTTGTGTCAGCAATCCTGTTAGCTGCAGAATTTTATTCGTTGCTCCTGTGTTTGAAGCTACATAATCCGATGATGCTTTACTGCAATTTGAATAAAAATCAACATCATTCAATAGCCGGCTGATAATTTCAGCAGCGGAGCCGGAGTCCACCGTAAAAGCTCCTTTTAATCTGATTAGATCATTTGCTTCCCTGAACTTTTCGAAATTCGGACCGAATAAAACCGGATTGCCGAATGCTGCCGCTTCTAAAATATTATGTATCCCTTTTCCGAATCCGCCACCAATCCATGCAATTTTACCATAGGAATATGCGGCAGATAACAGTCCGATCGTATCGAGTATAAAAAATGTTTCTGTGCCTTTACAAATACCGGATGAGTATTTTGATATGGCCGCGTTTGGGTGAAGACGGTTTATCGTTTTAATAATTTCATTTACCCGGCTTTCATTAACTTCATGCGGAGCGATAACAATTGCAATGTCCCTCATCTCGATTCGGCCGAGAGCCTCAAGTAAAGTTTCTTCGTCTTCTCTCCAGCTGCTTCCGGCAATTATTAACCTTCGATTGTTCCTGAACGATTCCAGCAAATCAACTTTTTTGCGTTCTGAAACAACGGCAGAAACCCTGTCAAACCGTGTATCACCCGTAACCGTCACGTTGGTCAGGTTTATTTTTTCTAAAAGGAGTTTGGAATTTTCATCCTGCACAAAAAAATGACGGACATTTTTAAGCGCATTTCTGAAAAGACTGCTATAACTTCTGAAAAAAATTTGTCCGGGCCTGAATATCGCCGAAGCTAAATAGAGCGGAATTTTTCTTTTTCCGAGTTCTTCGAAATAGTAAAGCCAGTATTCGTACTTGATAAATATTACCTGTGAAGGAGAAATTGTGTCGATGAATTTTTGTGCATTACCCGGAGAGTCTAATGGCAGATAACAGATAACATCGGCGTTCGCATAATTCCTTCGTACCTCATAGCCTGAAGGAGAGAAGAAAGTAAGAACTAAGCATATTTCAGGCGAGTTTTTTTTTATGGAATCTAACAGTGGTCTGCCTTGTTCAAATTCTCCGAGGGATGCGCAATGAATCCAGATTCGTCTGGAGCTTTTACCTTTCAATGCTGATTCTAAATTCTCATGCCAGTTCTTTCTTCCTGCAATCCATAATTTTGCTTTTGAATTTCCCAAAAGTGCGGCAATGCGAATGCTCGCCTGATAAATATAAATTCCAACTCTGTAGAGTATCTGCACAGATCAATAATAATAGGTTTTGTCTGCCACCCGCTTGTAAATCGGTATTACCCAGCCCAGTCTTACGCCTGAAAGAAGGTCAACTCTCGAAGAGTGATCACTCAGACCCGTATCGAAATTTACCGCTCTTTTGTTTTTTGTAAATGCCTGTGTGAATTCAAATCCGGCATAAAAATTTATCAGCTTGTTATTGCTATGAAGCATGTATCCGACAAACTCTGTTAATGCCAATCCGCTGCACATTCTGTCATATCCTTTATTGTAGTCGTCTTCAAGATAGGGGACAGGATTACCGGGCGTGTCGACCCTGATTTTATGTTTCAGGTAACCGATACCGACAGAGGTGAAAATCCCTGAATTAGGATTAGGTTTTCCGAATGAAAAAATTCTTCCGGCTTTGGCAAAAAAGGAGAAGCCTCGTTCTTCAAAAGTTACTTCAGAGTAATTTCCGTTGGCATCGATGATATTTCCGTCGGGAGTAAGAAGATTATCAATGATATTTTTTTCTTTTACGTTATCACCGAAAATAAACTGAAACTCACCGCCAAACACCCAGTTACTCTTCAACTTCCACTGGAAAACCGCGCCTGCATTAAAATTTGATCCAAAACGATCTGCGAGATCTCCGCCGGGAAACTGATAGCCGACAACTGCGCCGATCATTGGAAAGGAGATGGACGAATCCCTTATACTGAATTGCGCTCTTGTACTGAAACTACAGAGAGCAGCAAATAAAAAGCAAAGCAATTTTACTCTGTAGCGCATATTATTTACCTGTATTCTTTTTTAAATCGTCGCCATTAAACTGGTAAGGTAGCAGTTCGCCAATGCTTTCGGAAGTCATGATTTTTCCTTCATCGCCGGACAGGATAATGTGAATGTTTTTTCCGAAACGGTGCTCGTATTCCGCAATAGACTGACGACAGGCTCCGCATGGTGCGACAGGTTTGTCAATCTTAAATTCGGCCGATCGGGCAGTAACAGCGATTGATTTAACAGGGACTCCCGGATATTGAGCCGACGCGGCAAAAATAGCAACTCTCTCGGCACAGAGACCCTGAGGGTACGATGCGTTTTCCTGGTTATTTCCTTTCACAATAATGCCATTTTCCAATAAGACAGCCGCTCCTACATTAAAGTGAGAATAAGGCGCATAAGCATTCATGGCAGATTCTTTAGCCATTCGGAGGAGATTTTGGTCTTCCGAATTGAGTTCTTCCGCATTTTCAAATTCTGTAAGACGGCAAACAATTTCTACTTTTTTCATATGCCTGAAATCAGGCTTAAATGTAGTGAGAATAAAGCGATTATTCTAAATGAAGAACGAATGAGCGGAAATACTAAAGCTGATTTTTTTACATATCGGCAACGTTTAGCCTGCAATTTTATTGGCAACTTTATCAAACAAACAGAAGTGAATTTCGTATTTATATAGTTGAGGTAATTCCCGTTAAACCGAAGGATAATTTTTCCATCTTTGCGGGCATTATTTTATGAGAATGAAAACGTTACAAATAAAAAATCTGCTGCTAATCCTGTCTTTTGCCTTCTTTTTGCTGTCATGCGAAAAAGATGAAGGTCAGGGAGGTACATCTACCATTCGCGGCAAAGTAATAGTGCATAATTTTGATTCCGGTTATCAGGAACCCGAACCAAGGGAAATCTATGGCGCGGCCGATGAAAAGGTGTATATAATTTACGGTCCGGATGGTACTACCTACGACGATGATTTCGATACTTCCTATGATGGAAGTTATGAATTTAAGCATCTCCAGAAGGGAACATATAAAGTATTCGTGTATTCAAAAGATTCTACCGGAGCTTATTTACAAACTCCAAGTGTACACGACAAAGCTGTTTTTGCAACGGTAGAAATTACATCAAACGGATCTACAGTGGATGTTCCCGATCTCATTATTCTTGACAATAAAGCTCAGTAATCTCAATGAAATATATTAGTCTATTCCTCTGCCTGACATTGGCTTCTGTTATTGTAAACGGACAGAGTAAAAAGGATCTTAAGAAAAATAAAGTTAAGTCTTTTAAGGAGACGCATACTTCTGTCGAAAACGGAAAAGAGACGACTATTGACGTTCTTTTTCAGAAAATGGATGCCAACGGTGAAATTACCGAGGAGATAGATTATGACAAGGACGGAAAAGTAAAGTCACACTATACGGCAACATATGATAAGAATGGTGACAAAACCGAAGAACGTAATTTTGCAGAAGACGGAAAACTTAAAAAGAGAAAAGTTTTTAAATACAATGCAAAAGGTGATCGTGTCGGAGAAGATCATTTCGATGCCGCCGGCAAATTGATAAACACTGTTGTAATAAGCTATAATTCAAACGGAGACCGTATTACAGAAGTAAAACTGGATACAGGAAACAACCCTGTGGAAAAAACATTTTATGTCTACGATAAAAAAGGAATGGTCATACAAGAACGGGTAGTAGACGGAGCGGGAAAGCTTATTAAGGAAACAAAATATACTTACGAATACTAACCGGACAATTGAAAACTCTCGAAGAAATATTACAACAGTTCGATCCTATTACCTTGCAGCAAATGGACAAAGTTAAGCTGCAGGACAGGGTGGATACTAAGTTTATGTTTCGTGATGATATTCTTCCTCAAATTCTTGAAGGAATGAAAGATAATTATTATGCCCTCGATATTAACGGAATGAGGTATAATCATTATGAAACGCTGTACTTTGATACTGACAATTTCGACCTCTATTTACGTCATCATAACGGTAAAGTAAACAGGTTTAAATTCAGAGCCCGTCGCTACGTGGAGTCTAATCTTAATTTTTTCGAAATAAAATTCAAGAATAATAAGGGGAGAACGATTAAAGACCGTATCAAGCGCCCGCAAATCGATCCTGCCATTTGTGATGCTACCGACGAACTGGTTCGTAATATTTCGAATGTTGATCCGGCTACCCTCAAGGCAAAACTCTGGATCAATTACCGACGTATGACCTTTGTTAGTAAACATACCGAAGAAAGGCTTACAATTGATACAAAGCTTACTTTCATTGATGAGCATCAGACAATTCCTGTCCAATCTCTTGTAATAGCCGAAGTTAAGAGAGGAAGTGTCCGCGAAAAAAGCAAGTTTGTAGATCTGATGAGAGAATACCGCGTGAAAGAAAAGTCAATTAGTAAGTATTGTCTCGGCGTAATAAGTCTCAATTCAACCATAAAAAAGAATAATTTCAAACCCACAATATTATATTTACAAAAACTTCTTAGAGCATCATGAACGATCCAATTAATCAATTAGAGTTGTTTGATAAGTTATCGGATAAATTTTTTATCCGCCTTCTCATCGACATCATCGCAATGCTTGTCCTTGTCAGATTTATCTATTTTAGGATTTACAAGAAAAAGGACTACCTCTTTACATTCTTCCTGTTCAACATAATCATCTTCATCATCACCTATTTACTAAATAAGGTAGATATGTCGATGGGAGCAGCGTTCGGATTGTTCGCGGTATTCTCAATGCTTCGGTACAGAACCGAAGGTATTACCACCAAGGATATGACCTATCTGTTTATCGTAATTGCCATGGGTCTGATCTGCGCTGTTAGTAAGGCTACTTATTTCGAACTTGGTATTATCAATGCTATTCTTATCGCATTCACATATACTCTTGATGGCAACTGGCTTGTGAGAAATGAGCTTGTTAAAACTGTTCAGT
>CAZAON010000456.1:0-4983 GCA_964486655.1 uncultured Flavobacteriales bacterium | reverse complement strand
TGTAAAACCGTTTACATCTCCGGCATGACCAAAATAATCTTTCCCGTAGAATCTGTATCGCATCACTCCATATCCGTAGCCATCACAACCCTGGCCGAAAATAACATTCGTACATTGTTTCATTGTATCAAGCGAGCCGGCAGAAACAATTTGTCCTGACCAAAGTAGCCTGGTAAACCGTGCAACATCAGCCGGCTGTGCAATGATAGATCCCGATGTAAAAAACATACTCGCTGAATTATCATTCAGAATGGCCGATGCGTCGGTGTCGTAAACGCCGGCGGTTGTAAAGCTCGTCCAACCCGGAGTCTGTGGATTTGCAATGCTGTCATCATCCGGTGCAAAAAATGTTTTATTCAACCCGAACGGAATTAAAAACCTGGTCTTTAATTCATGCGCGAAAGAATTACCGGTAATCTGTTCGATAATCATTCCGAGTAAAATATAATTGGAATTAGAATAGTTGAAATTAGTTCCCTGTGGAAAAAGCGGCGGATCAACAAATGTTTGCATAACAAGCAGGTGCGGCCATATACTGTCGGGATACAAAAACCATTCGTTGACAATGCCCGGCCAATTTGCAATATCCGATATCCCCGATTTATGCATTAGTAAATTCCTGATAGTAGTCGATCCGGGCACATTCACCATCGATGGAAGATACATTCCCAAACTGTCATCAAGATTCAAAAATCCCTGCTCCTTCAATTGAAAAATCATGGCTGATGTATACATCTTATTTACACTCGCCATCTGGAATAAATAATTTGTATCCATTGGCGTCATATTATATATGTGCGACAATCCGGATGCGCCATTCCAATGTCTGTTGCCAGGAAAAATTATTGAAACTGAAAGACCCGGAATATTATGAACACTAATAAAAGTGTCAATACTACTTTGCAAAGCACTGTCTAAATAATGGCTTACAGTATTTTGTGCAAATGAATTTGAATTTCCAAGTGTTAAAATAGAAGATAGAATCAGTAATCGCAGGTTTTTCATTAAGAGGAGGATTTAAGATTCAAACTTATTGAATCGTAAACAGAATAACTTGTCAATTCCTGCTTATTTATTTAGTTAATACGTGTTCTTTAATTAACTCCGTTGTCCGTATTCCATTGAGATGGACATTAACCTATATTTAACAATTATCGAAGTTCATTAATACTAAATTACCATCACAAATATCATCAAGTGTTCTACAGTCCGCTAATCCTTGACAATAACAACTGGAGTGAATTTAAATCACGGCTGCATCTATTTCCACTGAGAATATCCAAATTAAATTTTCTCGAAAGTTCGATCAAAGTAAAATCGATAAGTCTGAAATATGTTTTGAATGGGACTGAATCTTATATGCTCGATAATAAATTATATAATCTTTCAGACAACCAGTTTGTAGTTACAAATAAATTCAGCGAATGTAATGTTCGGATAAATAACAGTAACGACAGTACCGGAATCTGCATCGATCTCGATGAGTTTTATTTTTCTGATATATTGCATTCAATGTTTTTTCCGAATGAAATAGATTCTTTAAATCAAAACATTTCCTTTTTTCTATCGAACGAATTGTTTACACAGGGATGGTTTGCGACAGGCAATCTGCAAACTATGCTTATTAAGCTGAGTTCCTTCTCAAAAAATAAAATGGAACTAATTTTCAGGGATGACTTTCTGAAAAATATTACATATGAAGTGATAATGAATCAGCAGAAAATTATTAAAGAATACAATAATATACCGGCACTTAAGCCTTCAACAAAAAAAGAAATATATGCACGTCTGTTAACGGCAAAAAATATTATACTCGATGGGAACTATCATCTGTCAGTTAAAGAAATTGCATCAATGGTTTGTCTTTCTGAATTTCGATTTCATCATCTTTTCCAAAAAGTTTTTGGAATAACTCCTTTAAAATTCAAGACAATTGAATGTATGAAAAAGGCAATTCAGATTTATTCTCAGAATAAAATTACATGGACAGAAGTCGGAGAGAAATTAGGCTATAATGATTTACAAACCTTCAGCAAGGTTTTTAAACGTGTATATGGGAAGAGCCCGCGAAATGGTTTTAAATTTTGAGTTACTCAATTGGATCATGATGAAATAAAAAAAGGATTCTCTTAATTCCGGATATCAAAGCAAAATAAACTGAAATCTCATGTATATATCCCGTCGCAAATTCTTACAAACCTCCATCTTCATCGGCTTCGCCATAGCGACAAAAGAAGGTTGGGCTAACAAACTTCCCACATCTGCCATTGAACGCCGTGATCTCTTTCCACAGGGAGTAGCATCAGGTGATCCGACATTTAACAGTGTTATCTTATGGACGAGACGTCCGCCGGTAAAAGATAGCGTTGCAAAAAAGTTAATCGTCGAGATTTCAACGACGCCTGAATTCAAAAAAATCCTGGCAGGAGGTACTGCGAATATCGGTGCCGAATCAGATTGGACATGTCGTTTTCTAGCTACGGATCTCAAACCAAACCATGAGTACTGGTACCGCTTCATTGATGAGCATGGTTTCGCCAGCCGGACCGGTCGCACTATCACCGCACCTGCCGACGATTCGGATGCAACCGTTCGTTTTACTTTTGTAAGTTGTCAATGTCCTAACGAAGGTGCGCTCAATGCTTACCGGAAAATGATTTTCGAAGACGAGGGGCGTACGAAAGATCAGCGACTTAATTTTGTGTTGCACCTCGGTGATTTTATTTACGAAGTCACCTGGTATGCCGAAGATAATCCGGACGGAAACCGTGGCCGTCGAATCAGGGACCTGTATAAATTCCCGCAGGGTCGAAAGGTTAGTAATTTTTATCTTCCCGTTACGCTGGAGGATTATCGCACACTCTACCGTGCATATTTAGAAGATCCCGATTTACAGGATGCGCGGGCACGCTGGCCATTCGTCTGTGTCTGGGATAATCACGAATTTGCCTGGGCAGGATACCAAAGTCAGTATGTGGCAGGAGGAGGTTACTATGCTCCTGCACAAAATCAGAAAGTCTTTGCCAACCAGGCATGGTGGGAGTTCATTCCTGCCATGGTTCAGCAACCGGGCAATCCAAAGCTCGAAAAATTTATTGCTCCGGCAGTGGTGGATACACCGATGGAAGAATTCAACGATGACGGACTTTCGGAAGAGCCGAATAATCTTCTTGCGATAAACAGCCTGAACATCCGGCGTGTGCTGCGTTGGGGAAAGAATGTCGATTTACTGTTAACCGATAACTGGTCATTCCGTTCACCTGATATGTCGACCGATGATTTTAATGTTCCTGACTATTCGAGAGTATCACCACAATTTCCTCTTGAAATTATGAATTATGGTAAACATTATAATAACGATAATCCGCCGGATACCATTCGTTTCAACGGCAAAGACATTCCGAATCCGACAAAAGATGTTTTTGCACAGACACATCTGGGTAAGGAGCAAAGACAATGGTTCATAGAACAACTTGGAGCTTCGACTGCACGTTGGAAAATATGGGGACATGGTTTTGGAACAATTGAAGTGCGCAGCGATTATCAAAATTTACCTGATGATTTTGTCAGCAAGTGGCCGAAAGATGTTGGGTATGCTGTCATGGACAATCGCTTCCTTCGAGATAAGGACATAATATTTGATTACATACGTGATCAGAAAATCACAGGCTTTTGTGTTGTGGGTGGCGACCGTCATGCTTTTCATGCCGGTTTAATTTCGAAGGCACTGCCGCCAAAGAAATTCGAACCACTGGGAGTGGAATTTGTTACAGGTTCCATATCGCAGCAGACTCTTCTCGAAGTGTTGGAATTTGGAATGAAGAAAGATAATCCGAGACGAGTGTTGTCCCTGATCGATCAGCCCGATGGCAAGATTATTCCTTCGATAAACATTACTGCTTTGCATGGAGTACGTTCGGCTTTTAAATTAAAAGAGACCGGAGATATAGAGCAAGCCCGCTCAGTTCGCAATCCGGAAGTGGCCCCGCATTTATCATTGCTCGACTTTGGAGGCCATGGATATGGTTTAGTAACTGCCACTACCGATCAGCTTTCGACTGAGTTCGTATGCATTCCGATACCCTTTGAACGCAGTGACAAACCTGATGGTGGTCCGTTGACCTATCGTGTAGTGCATAGCACACGATTATGGAAGGCGGGTGAGGCGCCGAAAATGGAGCAGGAAATTATTGAAGGGGACCCGCGATATTGCATCTGAACTATTGCTTGCGTATGATAATGCGTTGGTAAGACAGGGAAGACGAAAGTAAGTCAGCATTAGTAATACTAATCCTGACTATTCTCAATCTGGTTTGAAATAATTACTGAATCTCAATTTCCATCTTACATCAATCTGATTTTACTTATTTTTCTCAATAGTTAATTTAATTTTATTAAAATCGGCGGCAGCATTTATTACTTTTTGGAAAACATTGTAGTAACTCTTTGGATATGATATCTTGTTATAGTATTCCTTTACAGTAATTTCTAAAATATTGCCATTTAACTTATACGACGAAATAAAACCCATACTGGGACTTGCTCCATCATCACTTAAAACAGACATGTTGAGCGCTTCGTGACCAGTTACTGTGTAGCCTTCCGGAATCTTTACAGTTATATTCCTTAAATACCAATGAACGATATCAATCTCAATCGGTTGCTGACGAGGCTTTTCATTATAGAGTTGAAACTGTGGCCCAATCACTCCGCCAACATTAAACAAGATTGTGCTTCCCGCTTTTTCAATCAGAGATGAACATTTAACGTCCCCGGTAACCGTAAATGGTTTATTAATTTCATCTGTAGTTATATCAAAGTTTGAAGCACTTGAATTTGTAATTGTGGCATCTTCAATTCCATATTTAAGCATATCTATTAATTGCTCCTTCCTTTTCTCTTCAGGACTATAGAAATAAAGCGGACGAGACGGTATGGATGAATAGCCGGAAACAGCGTGAGTTGTTTTCTGAAGTATGCTAC
>CAZAON010000455.1:0-4238 GCA_964486655.1 uncultured Flavobacteriales bacterium | reverse complement strand
CGCATCATCATTCTTATTAAAGACATCTGTTGTAACGATTCCATTTGCACCGAATGAAAGATCCGGCACAATTGTTTGTGATAATAATGTTACTGTCTGAATTACTACTAATGCTGTTGTTAAAATTAAGGTTCTCATTTTGTGTGATGTTTTTTTAAATGTTTCCGCAAAGATGTACAGGAGCCAAAGTCTCAGAAACGGCAAAACGGCCAATTGAGAGTATTTTGTACTGAATTGTGATAAACCTTTACTGAATTGGGAATTGATTAGCGTTAATTAGGCTTAAAATCGGATTTTTGAGGATTTCCGGGCTTTTACCATTTATGACCCGTAGTTACCAATTACTCATTCAAAACTGCCAATTACTCAATTGCGATATAATTCCCGAATGAGAGCCCATACATTTGATTCATCATTCACACACAAATATTAACGTTCATTAAAATCACACTTTAGAAAACTTTCAATTTATTCAGCATTCATATTTCAATTTAGAGTTTCCGGAAAGATGAATGCTTCTCTTGAGGATTTAAACTGATCATATGGATCAGATTGTAATAAATAAAGGTTAGTTAGTTAGTTAAGTGCTTCAAAAGGCCATCCGAAAAGGTGGCCTTTTTACTTTAAAGCCTTATAATAAGATTAGGAGTAAAAACGCCCTTAAAACTTCTGAATTATTTGGAAACAGACAACATATACAACCTGCCTTCATCTGTTATGGCATACAAAAATCCGTCTTTCCCCTGAGCAATATCTCTGAACCTCTGTGTTTCACCTGATAACAATCGCTCCTCACCTGTGACTTTATTATTCTGAATTACCAGGCGGACAATGTGATTGCTGTTCAGGCCACAGATAAATAAATTATTTTTCCACTCCGGAATTTTATCACCTGAATAAAAGGTCATTCCGCTTGGCGAAAAAACCGGGTCCCAATAATAAACAGGCTGCTCCATTCCGGCCTTTTGTGAAATGCCATCACCAACGGTTGAGCCACTATATTCTTCACCATATGAAATTACCGGCCAGCCGTAATTTTTCCCTGGCTTAATTAAATTTAATTCATCTCCACCTTTTGGTCCGAGTTCATTCTCCCATAAGTCACCTGTAACCGGATGAAAAGCCAGCCCCTGAACATTTCTATGTCCGTACGAATAAATTTCAGGTTTGGCGAGCGGATTCCCGATGAATGGATTTCCGGGAGCCGCTTTTCCATCGGTAGTGATACGTATAATTTTTCCGAGTGCAGAATTCAATTGTTGTGCCTGAGGTCTCGTTTGTTTATCCGACCGCTCTCCTGTGCTTACTATCAGATTACCCGTTTTGTCAAAAATAATTCTTCCGCCGTAATGTAAAAAACTGTCGAATGCGGGTTTGGCGCGATAAATAACGACTGCATTTTCAATTCGCTTTTCATCTACAGAAAGTTTTCCTTTAGCGACAGCGGTTAATGTTCCGGTTTGAGTTTCATTCTCTTCGGCGAAGCACCAATAAACCATTCTGTTTTTTGAAAAAGAAGGGTCGATAGTTAAACCCAGCAAACCTCCCTGGCCGGCTGCAATAACTTTGGGAATGCCGGTAATTTTTTCGCTCACCTTACCATTTGCTGAAACAATTCGCATGTGGCCATCCTTCTCCGTAATAAGTAACCGGCCATCGGGCAATACTGCGATTCCCCAGGGGTGAGTAAGATCCCTGGTAATTATTTTTGTTACAATGGGAGTTTTCGTTTTTACTCCTGCAATTCGTGTCTGTCCGGGGAATGCAGGTTTTAAATTGGAGTTTGGTTTATTGGTTTCTACAGGTGGGAGTTGCCCGTTGACAATGCCAGCCACTGAATGAAACAGAATTAAGTATGCTATCAAGCTCTTTGAATTCATCCCGATAAAGTTATGCAATAATTTGAACAATTATCTGCACACTACAAATCGCCTGTAAGAACTTCCGGGAATTAGTTTTAAGAAGTAAATTCCCTCTGATAGTGCTGAAATGTCAATTGAGCCATTTTGCGGAATGGAAATACTCATGACACATTTCCCATTTGAATTATAAATCCCGGCATTTTGTTGTGCATATTGTGACCCGATTTCAATTTTATCAGTGGCCGGATTAGGGAAAAGGTTTATTTCATGACCGGCTAATTCGTGAATTCCGGTAGCGTTTGTAATCGTAACAGTTCCATTCACTGCGACAACGGGAACGTCAATGCCGTCTCCATTTATTGCTTTTATTTCCGTAACAGAAGTAGAAAATGTTGTGTCAGAATAATTAGCCGGAATAATAAATTTAATAATGCCAATTGTATCATTGCTTAGATGTCTGTTCATACGATCAATCCGTGATAAAACAACATTTGCATAATTCATATTATATGGCTGACTGCAAAATGTACGGGTTTCGACAGATGGTATTCCTAAATTATTCGGTAAAAAATCCACTGATTGATAATTTACATTAAGGTACCCTACATTCGAAAATGCAATTCCGGTTACAGAATCCAGCGGTGTCGTATGTCCGGCAATTATATAAAAAGCGGCTGTGTCTCCGGTTGCAAAAACGGTTGACACAGGAACAAATGTTACATCCGGTATTTGACTGAGACGATAAATAACATTTACCGGAGAACTGTACCAAAAATAACTAAATGCATTCAGGTCAGATGCGCCAATAATTCCGTCGCCATTTACGTCACAAAATTTATCATTTACGCCTGCCGAATTTATTGTACTCCAGTCAGCATGAAAATCGCTGTAATCCAATCCGTCGAAAATCGGAAAATAATTTATTGTGTCACGGCTAGTACCTGTAATTCCGAATGATTGCTGAATATAAATTGCATCGTCCGAAAATTGCAAAATGTGATTGTGATTTGCATCTCCCGGCCACATGTAAGTAGTTGAATCCATTATTCCATTACCATTCTGATCTGTTGTAAAACAGAAAGGCATATAATCAGTACTAAGGATATTAAAGTTCGGATCTACCCTGGTTAATTTATATGTTCCGCCACAGAATAACATTCCACCCGGTAACTCACTTACCCATGAAACTCCAAATAAAGGTAATGGTATGCTTTTTACCAGGAGTATATTTCCAGACGGACTTATTCTTACGATCCCGCCGCTATCAGGAACAGCCCAATTGAATCCGTACACCTGTTCCCCTTGTGAAGCTAATAAATCCCCATTGGCTGCAGCATTCAATGATGAATATAATGATGGAGGAAGCTGAACACTATTTGTAATTGATCCGTTTGTGAAATTTATAATATGGAGTGAATCGTTTAATAACAAATAAAATGCATTAGTTGTAATTGCACTTTGCATATTATATTGCTGCGTTGAATGATTGAAAGACCACACAATACTTCCGTTCATAGCGAAACGGGCTGTTGTGGAATACCCATTCACAATAAAGTCTGTACTTCCCGGCACTCTATGCAAAGCCTGTGAACCTCCCAAAGCAGGAATAGACTGAATTATTATTCCGTTCGAAGCGTTCAGTTCAAACAGTGTATCGCCGACAAGAGCTAAATAATTTCCATTATTCGCTTCGATCACATCTACTGCTGTCATTGTCTGGCCGGCAACGTTAGCAAAAAATGTATCAACCCATAAAATATTACCGGTTGAAGAATATTTGTAAACCCATCCGGATACCAGATTAAACGACGAAGAATACCTGTTGGTACACACAAGAATACTTGTATCGCTGGTAGTAGTAATTGCTTTCGTAAACTGCGAAGAAATAGTCCACCAGGCACCTAAATCCTCTGTCCATAAAATCTGTTGACTTAGCGGGTCAATTACAAAAAGCTTCGTTGATTCATCCTGGTTGACCTGGGCAAGCGCACAAATGTTCCCATTTAACAAAACATCTGCGTCTTTTACTCCTACTACACTGTCACTGTGTAAATACGGATAATTAATAGCAAAGTCCAGTTTCTTCGACCATGTTTGTGCACCGAGAGAATGACAAAGTAGAATTAGAAATAATGCATGAATAGATTTTTGCATGAACAAAAGTTTTACACGAAATTAGATACATTTAATTTACGCCGGGAGGTTTTTGGTCAAATGTTATTTAATGGTTGTGAACAGATGTAAACCGGTTAGAGCCAATACTCTGCTTCGGTTCACGAGCTATGATTGTACGGCAGAGCCATTTTCCGTTAATTGCCGCCAATTTTTATTAGTATCTTTACATCAAACTAAACAATATGTCACAACATCACAAAA
>CAZAON010000454.1:0-5706 GCA_964486655.1 uncultured Flavobacteriales bacterium | reverse complement strand
AAAGCCGGGACAGGTGACCAATGAAATCATGAGTCATAATGACTGGTTTCCGACTTTATGTGCTGTTGCTGGGGAACCGGACATAGTAAAAAAAATGCTTAACGGATATACTGCTAATGGAAAATCATACAAAATACATTTAGACGGTTATAACCAACTGGATTTTCTCAATGGTAAATCAGCAAAAAGCGCAAGAGATAAATTCTTCTACTCCGATGATGATGGATTACTTGTGGGATTTCGTCAGGGCGATTATAAATATGTGTATGCCGAGCAACGATTAGCAGGCACTCTTGGAGTATGGGCAGAGCCATTTACAAAATTGCGTTTGGCTAAAATATTTAACCTGTTTCAGGATCCATATGAACGTGCCGACTTTACATCTAATACTTTTTGGGATTGGCAAATGAATCACGTTGGACAAATCTATGGTGCCATGGAGGAAGTCGGAAAATTCGCTATGAGTTTTAAAGAGTATCCGCCACGTTCACTCCCGCCTAGTTTCGTTCCAACAAAAATTATGGAGGAAATGCTGGATGAAATTAAAGCTGATCAGGCTGCACAGAAGAAAGCCGCTGAAGAACAGAAAAAGAAAAAGTGAATGTGCATAAAATGAAATCGAATTGGTATATCATTTCTGTTATTTTATTTTTGGTATCATGTTCTGCAAAAATGGAAACTAAAAGCAATAAAGAGGCGGCAAAGACTTTTACTGAAACGGATATATTAAACGAGCTAAACCTGGCATTTAATCAGATGCCAGGTTCATTTTTTCCTGCAGGCAACCCTGATGACATAAAATATAATTTCTTTCTTGACCTTGAACATGGCTACTGCGAAACAGCAGGAAATCGAATACATTTATACGGTGATTCTACCAGATGGGCAATAGTATTTGAAAAAAGTGGTTATCAGAATCGCGGAAGTGCAGCGGAAATTGAACTTAACTATGTTGGTAATTGTATTGACTACCCAATCGACAAGTACCCGGAAAGAAATTATATAACAAATTCAAGCGGTGTAGTTTTAATTACTTCAGATGAGTACGAAAGAATATGTAATAAGACAGGCTCTGACATGGAGCAATTTGAATTAATTAGTCCGGATGCAAAACAAGTAAATATTCGCAATGCTATTGTTCAAATCGAGCATGATCCGAAGAAATATGAAGCAGTTGGTATTAAAATTCGCAAAGAAGAGAATCCCCGAAGATTAATCGGGTTTGGAGACCTGATCAGGTATTTACATGAAATGAATCATGAAATCATTAGTGCAACGGAGGATGAAATAAAAAAGCATATTCCCAAAAACCTCCCGAAGATAATGACAATTAACGAATTTCATTTTGTTAATGCTTATGAAAAAGATAATCCACCGGGCAATCAGGAAATGTATCAGCAAATTGCAAAAGTTTTAGTTAATAGAGATTCCTCATTTTGGAAGCCGACATTAAAATCGAATAATCACTGGACAAATTGGGAGTCCGGTAATTTATAGTATAAATAAATCTAATTAAAATGTAATTATACTACATGTATAAAGTCATTTGGATATTTATATTTTCATTCTTTATAGTAACAGCTTGTTATTGTCAAACAAATGTTTGCGATTCAATTTATGATACGTCTGATGAGCCTCCAGTTTACGCGAAGGACGATGTCGAGCTTTTCAAATATATTTTAATGGAAATTACACCAATAGTTGAAGAATGCATTAGGCGAGACAGTATTGTCATTTCAAGTCTGTATATTATCCTCACTATTGATAAGAATGGAAGTGTAATTGATGCAACTTTTCCAAGACCTAAGATGACAAGTATTTGCAAAGAGAATTTAAAGGATAAGCTACTAACTATGGGAGGCTGGAATGCTGGAAAGATTAATGGAGAGCCAGCGTGTTTTTATTATAATATTCCAATTTCCTGTTTTAATCTGAAATAGAACATTTGTATTGAGCTAATTTACTATACTTTAGCATCAATCGAGCAAATCCAGTACAATAGTTTGTATAATTTAGTGGTAAAATTGTTCAATTCGAGCAAATTGATAATTTTGTTTTGGGTTGGTTAAAAGAGAAATGACGATATTTGGATTTTGCACAAATGCAATGTTAAATGAGTAATAGTGTAATCTTCTAAAGTTCCTCCAATCCTATTAATCCCTGTTCCGGATGCTTTTCAATTCCATCAACTTCGCCATATTTTTACCGATTGTTTTTTTTCTGTATTGGTTTGTTACAAAGAATAATCTGAAACTTCAGAATTTATTGCTATTAGCTTCCAGTTGTTATTTTTATGCAAGCTGGGATTGGCGATTTCTTTTCCTGCTGTTGATTTCAATCGTATTGGTTTATTATCCGGGCAAATTTATTTCTGCTTCTGATAATCGAAGAACCAGGAAATTCTGGCTATGGATCAGTATTATTTTTAGCCTGGGCTTTCTCGCTATTTTTAAGTACTATAATTTCTTTGTAGAGTCTTTTGCGGATTTACTAAACAGCTTTGGAATGCGAATCAATCCTTCGACTCTTAATGTAATTTTGCCTGTCGGTATTTCATTCTATACGTTTCATGGTTTATCATACATCATAGATTTATACAAGAATAGAATAGAGGAAGAAAAAAACTTCGTAAATTATGCAGTATTCGTAAGCTTTTTTCCTCTGTTAATTGCCGGTCCGATCGAAAGAGCAACTCATTTATTGCCCCAGATAAAAAATCCGCGAACATTCGATTATTCCAAAGCCGTAGACGGACTCCGTCAGATTCTCTGGGGATTGTTTAAGAAGATTGTTATTGCTGATAATTGCGCGGAATTCGCAAATACCATTTTCAATAATTCAGATGCCTATTCAGGCAGCACCCTTGTTCTCGGGGCATTGTTTTTTACATTTCAAATCTATTGTGATTTTTCAGGCTACTCAGATATTGCATTAGGTACAGCAAGGTTATTTGGAATAGAATTATTACGAAATTTTGCATTCCCGTATTTCTCGAGGGACATTGCCGAGTTCTGGCGTCGCTGGCATATTTCATTAACAACCTGGTTCAGAGATTATCTCTACATTTCATTAGGTGGTAGTAAAGGAGGAATGGCAATGAAAATCAGAAACACGTTTATTATTTTTCTCGTAAGCGGATTCTGGCATGGAGCAAACTGGACATTTATAGCCTGGGGAGCACTGAATGCAATTTATTTTTTACCCTTATTAATTACAAACAGTAACAGGAAAAATTTGGAAATAGTCGCGATGGGGAATTCACTTCCGACGGCAAAAGAGACATTTTCCATGTTGACCACTTTTGGTATAACGGTATTTGCATGGATATTTTTCAGGGCCGATAGCATCGGGCATGCATTTAGATTTATCTCCGGAATATTTAACACTTCAGTTTTTTCATTCCCGGAATTTGATGGCTCCGGAAGAGCTTTCTCCACAATTATTTTAGTATTAATATTTTTATTGATCGAATGGCAGGGAAGAGAACAACAATATGCAATTGCCAAATTCGGACTAAAATGGAAACGACCGGTTCGATATGCATTTTATTACTCAATTATTATTGCCATAATCTGGTTTGGAGGTAAAGAACAACAGTTTATTTACTTTCAATTTTAATGCCTTTCGATATGAATAAATTTTTAAAAAAGCTTCTCATATTCTTATTGATACCGGTTATAAGTGCAATCGTTTTATTTTATGGTATGACTCTTCTGGTAAATTCCATGACTAATGAGTATAAGTTAAATCCGGCAATTACAGAAATATATATAGGCGATTCACATATTCAGAGTTCCGTGAATGACAACTTACTTGAGAATGCAAAGAACCTCGGACAATCTTCGGAAAGCTTTTATTTTACTTATTTCAAACTGAAGAGAATTCTGCAGGGAAATCCGGGTATCAGGAAAGTCTATCTGGGATTCAGCTATCATAGTTTGTCAATTTACTATGATAAGTTCATCAGCGGTGAATATTCGGTTTCAGTTTCACCCCACTATTTTTATATTTTACCGGTCAGAGAACAAATAAGGTTGTTAAACTGGAACCACAACAATATATCCTCATACTTAAAAAGTATATTCAAAGCAGGCAGAAATCAAATTGACAATTTAAAAGATCCTGATTTCTTTAGCGGTTACGCAAATGATTTTAAAAAGTCGGCTGTTGTTGATTCGTCGATGGATAAAAGGTTAAAGTTTCAGTATTACCCGGGAAATTCAATTAGCAGTTTTTCAGAAATCAACTTAATTTATCTTAATAAAATCGTTGAACTTTGCAGATCAAGAAAGATTGAATTGGCTGTTCTTAATACTCCCTTGCATTCTTATTATAGAAATAGAATACCGAAAACATTTGTAGATAAATATAATGAAGTAATCAAACAGAATGGTTTAAAGTGTTTTGATTACAGCACAATTGCTATGGATGACAGTTGCTATACTCCTGATGGGGACCACGTTTCAGTGAAAGGGTCATTGATTTTTACCAAAAATTTATCCGGAGTTCATTGAAAGGAAGGTTTAAGAGCATATATAATTTCCTTAAAGTATACTTATTCGTATGGAATTTTGAGGCCTGATCGGCGAAAATCTGCGTGAAATAATTATGGTATAAAATCTTGCAGCTCATAAACTCATGAGTTAATTTTGAAAAATTAAGTTTAAATCAGATATTTGAATAAACATAAATAGTTATTTCGGTATGAGTATAACTGCCCAACTAGCAAAGCATTTCAGAGATGTACATTACGGTGGCAACTGGACTACAGTAAATCTTAAGGATACATTAGCTGATGTTACATGGGAGCAAGCTACAAGACAGGTGAATTCATTTAATACAATTGCCACACTTGTTTATCACGTAAACTATTATGTGGGCGTTGTAATGAAAGTTCTGAACGGACAACCCCTTGATGCTAAGGATGAATACAGTTTTAATGTTCCGCTTATTCAATCTCAGTCCGACTGGAATTTATTGCTTGAAAGAGTATGGAAAGAAGCTGATGAGTTTGCAATAGAGCTTGAAAAATTCCCGGAAGAGAAATTATGGGAAACCTTTATACATGAAAAATATGGAACTTATTACAGGAATATACAGGGAATCATAGAGCATTATCATTATCATTTAGGGCAGATTGTTTTGATTAAGAAATTATTTAAAGAGCAGAAAATAAAAACAGAATAACGTTCATTAGAAAATTAATCAAATATTGGAAATACTAACTGGCCGGTTAAGAATACGAATACTTAAAGTATCGGACACAGCCGATTTTCACTTATATCGTTCTAATCCCGAAGTAACAAAGTACCAGGGCTTCGATGTTATGAATATGGAAGATGCGGAGTCATTCATTGCGCAGAATGCAACCAGAGAATGGGGAGCCCCCGGTGAATGGGTGCAATTTGGTATAGAAAGCAGGACTACACAAAGAATAATCGGAGACTGTGCGATTAGACATAGCTTTGATAACGAGCAAATAGCGGAAATTGGGATCACCATTTCTCCCGTCGAACAGAGAAAGGGTTATGCAAAAGAAGCAATGAAAGGAATACTAAACTATTTATTCAGTGAATGTAAAATCCATAGAATTGAATTAATTGTAGACGAAGAGAATATTTCTTCAATCAATTTGTTAAGAATCCTTGGCTTCAGGCAGGGGGGGCATTTTATAGAGAATATATTTTTCAAAGGGAAATGGGGTAG
>CAZAON010000453.1:0-6832 GCA_964486655.1 uncultured Flavobacteriales bacterium | reverse complement strand
TTCCAGGGTTCTGGATTCCGGGTTCTACAACCCGTTATCCCGTTTCTGCTGTTAATACATTTTCCAAGGCTCTATGTGAATGCCTGCACGATTTTATTTCCTTGCGTAGAATATGGTACTCAGCCGGTTTTGGTCATTTATTATCGCAGGCAGCATACTTTACCTGCTGGTATTGTTAGGCAGCGGCAGGTTGTACACTGTCGGCCAGGTTGTCAATGGCAAACAAAACGATCCAGTGCTCGTTGCAGAGAAGCCTGTGAAAGATTTTATTTCCGGTGACTCTCTGTTATATAGTGAAATCATTCAATCAGGTCCGGCCGGATTGCAGCGCGGTGATACACTTTATCAATTAAACGAAAGCGGTACTGTTCTTATTTCGACAGGAAAGCAACCTGCTGACGGAATATTTATCACATGCAGGAATACGATACTGGATCTTTGGCTGCCGCTGATTGGTTACCTGACATTCTTCTGCGGATTATTGAATTTGCTGAGTGATTCGAATGCACTGGGAAAGCTTGCAAAAGTGCTCACCCCTGTCTTCGTAAGAATTTTTCCCGAATTGCCGAAAGGACATCCTGCCTATGGTTTCATGACGATGAATTTTGCCGCCAACTTCCTTGGATTGGATAATGCGGCAACACCATTCGGATTAAAGGCAATGGAAAGCATGCAGGAAGTAAATGAGACCAAAACAAAGGCATCGAACAGCCAGATCATGTTCCTCTGCTTACATGCCGCCGGACTCACGCTTATTCCTACCTCAATCATCGGTTATCGTGCAGCACAGCATGCGAGTAATCCGTCTGACATCATGCTGCCCTGCATCATCACCTCATTTGTCGGAACAATTGCCGCACTTGTTTTTGTAAGCATCAAACAACGCATAAATCTTCTTAATTGGGTTATCATTCTGCTTATTACCGGAATTAGCGCTATCATCGGATTACTGATGTTTTATATTGCGCAATTAGGCGGAACTGAAAAAATACATTTTACGGGGAATCTGAGTAATGCAATACTGTTGTTTATCATTTTCGCCATTGTTGTCTACAGCATGTTCTATGAGAAAATTTTCAAATTAAATCAGACGAATATTTTTGATTCATTTGTTACGGGCGCGAAAGACGGATTTACAACGGGAGTCAGAGTATTGCCTTATATGATCGGTATGCTCGTTGCATTGAGCATATTCCGAAACTCGGGCCTGATGGAAATTGTCATGAAAGGAATCCGATATGTCATGAATTTGTTTAATGTCGATCCGCAGATTACTAATGCCATACCTGTTGCTCTTATGAGGCCATTCAGTGCTGGTGGCTCACGCGGATTTATGCTTGATGCCATGAAAACTTATGGTCCGGATAGCCTCACCGGACAAATCTCCTCCCTCTTTCAGGGTGCTGCTGAAACAACTTTTTACGTTATCGCTTTATATTTTGGATCAGTAAATGTTAAAGAAACCAGGTATACTCTGGGAGTCATGCTTCTCGTTGACCTTGTTTGCGTAATTACTGCTGTTGTCGTCTGTAAATTATATTTCTGACATTTCATAAATTTACATACTTAATAAAGGTAAAATGAAATCAATATCGTCTTTGATTATCGTCTTTTTACTGACTTCATTCATTACACCCGGAGGATTTCTGAATGATCAGCTAAAATATGAACGAGTTCGTCTGGCTAAGCTTGAAAAGGAAAATGTTATTCGAGGACAATTGCAAAAATCGGGACTCACCTTAAATGATTTAAATATCCTGATGGTGGCTTATAAAGATGAAGATACGCTCGAATTGTATGCGAAGAAAAAATCCGAATCGGTTTACAAGTTAATCATGTCATATAAGATTTGTGAAAAATCAGGTGAACTTGGCCCGAAAAGAAAACAAGGCGATAACCAGGTGCCGGAAGGATTTTATAAAATTGACCGCTTTAATCCTGTAAGCGGATATTTTCTTTCACTCAGACTAAATTACCCGAATGAAGCCGACAAAATAAAGTGCAAGGAAAATGATCCGGGTGGTGATATCTTCATTCATGGGAAGTGTGTGACTATCGGCTGCTTACCTATGACTGACGAAAAAATAAAAGAAATTTATATGTATGCAGTGTATGCCAGGAATAATGCACAATCTGAAATACCCGTTTATGTATTTCCTTTCAGAATGACAAAAGAGAAAACTGAACTTTTTAAATCAAAATATTCAGAAAACAAAGCACTTCTGGAATTCTGGTCCAACATTAAAACCGGCTACGATGAGTTTGAGAAAAATAAATCAGAATTAAGGCCTAATGTTTCAAAAAGCGGGGACTATATGTTTTAAAAATTTTTAATGTTGATGCTACAAATATCGGTCAACCACGATCAGATTCCAACCACGTAAAAGCGGGTTCCTTTATGCGATTAAATTCTTAAATAAAATTGTAAAAAGATTGATTGACTTATCAAAAAGCAATCGAACAGAATTTCTTCAATCTACTTTCCCAATTCAGTTGCACGTCTGCATGCAGCATCCAATGCATCTTCAATCCCTTCGCTTACTTCTTCTTTCTTCATAATTTGCAATGCGGCTTCTGTCGTACCGCCCTTCGAAGCTACGCGCGCAATCCATTCCTCGCAGGTAAGCTGACTCTGGTTATGAAGATGAACCGCTCCCATGAAAGTCTGGTTAACAAGCAACTCCGCTTCTGACTGATTAAAACCCATTTTGATTGCCGATTGAATCATAGCCGACATAAAATAAAAAACATATGCTGGTCCGCTTCCGGATATAGCAGTAGCAGCATCGACAAGATTTTCATTTTCGACGTAAACAGATTTTCCTGTAGTATTAATAAGATTCTGTATGATGAAAAGTTCCTTCTTATCCAATTCATTGGAAGCAGTGAAGACAGTCATACCCATTCCAATCTGAGAAGGAAGGTTTGGCATGGCGCGTACAACCTTATTTGTGCCTAATGACTTGGAAATTGTCTGAATCGTTTTCCCGGCCATTATAGATAGAACTAATTGATCCGGAGAAATGTATTGTTTTATAGAATCTGCCAGTACAGGAAAGTCCTGAGGTTTGACGGCAATAATGATAATATCGGCTTTTTGAATAAATGATCCGGGAAGCAGGAATGCATTGCCGGATGTTAACCCGGGGAACTGCTTTAAGTCGATGTCTCTACGCGACAAAAGAAACATATCTGCGGGTCTGATAAATCGTGAGGCAAGAAAACTGCGGGCATATGTTTGACCCATATTTCCACAGCCAATAATGAGGGTTTTCATTGTTCGGATTACATTTAGATAAAAATAAGAATCATTGAATCAGGTTATAATTATAACTCTGATCAAGCCCTGCAAAATAACTGTTTTATTTATGCTAAATCAAATGATGTCAATTTATACTTTATCAACCTCCCTTTAATCGTTAACCGGCTTTAAAGTAAATTAAAGTATAAATAAACTGTAAGAAAACATCTTACTTTAATATACTATTTTTTGGAGAACATTTAAATTTGCAGACTTTAAAGTTTTTTATGGAATGTCTTATTAAAGCGATTTACCGGGCAAATTAAAATTGATTTTTTTTCAAAACTTTTAAATAACGCATCCTGAGTGATTTCTTCACTTATTAAATTCTGTAAGAAATTAACTTGAAAAATTAAATTAACATTATAAATTAATTAAATAATTAATAATTATTAAAATATGCTACCAAGCGCATTCAACGTCTTCCCAACAATTCAGACTCCATTCGCCATCTATTTATAACAGTTTACATGTGCAATATGTTCATGCATAATAAAATATTGAAGATGGCATGGAACGGTATGTATGTTCGTAGTCTTAATAATCCCTCAAAATGAGACTGCACATACTCTCTATCAGTAAAAATACCGGGAACGGATTGATTCTAAAATTACCGCCAGCAATGCTGACTGTCATAATTTTACTGTCATTCAACCTGTTTTTGATCAATCAAATAAATGCCCAGCAGTTACTCGATGACTTTAATCGCAGTAATTCTAATACTGTTGGAAATTCATGGTCAGAGACAGAATCGTCATCCTCGACAATAAAAATTGCCAGTAACATCGTTGTATTAGGAACCGATAATGATGAAGATCATGAATATTTAACCAGAGATTGTTCGTCTCTCTTCACCACTACACCGTCGTTGAATACGAGTGATATGGTTTGGATGGCGAATATTCGTCAGTCTCGTTCGGATCCGAGTGGATTTGACGATGGTGAATATGGTATAGCATTTGTACTTGGAGCAACAAGTTCAAATTTTACATCGGCAAATGGATATGCAGTTCTATTTGGTCAGAGTGGTAATTCAGACCCGCTTCGGTTAGTTCGTTTTTCGGGCGGATTGGATGATGATGGAAATATTACAAATATAATTTCCGGCTCTGATTTTGGAACAAATTATCTGGCAGTAAAAGTAATATTCAGCCCGGCTACAAATAACTGGACTCTTTATTATTCGAGTAATGCTTCATCATTTCAGGATCCATTAACAGCAACTTACACCCAACTTGGATCAGCAACTTCCAATACTACTTATACTGGAAACGCATTGAGTTATGTAGGTTGCTATTATAATCATGATGATGGCGGATCAGAAACAGGAAGTTTCGATAATGTATACATACCTAACGCGATCAATATTAATATTACTACGCAACCGGTAGCTTCACAATCCGTTTGCCAGGGATCAACATTATCTTTCACGGCTTCAGCGACAGGTACACCTTCTCCTACAATAAAGTGGCAAAAACTAAGTGGAACATGGAATGATATTCCGGGTGCCACTTCAACTACTTATACTATACCGTCGGCGATTGCTTCAGACGCCGGAGATTATCGCGCGGTTTTCACAAATTCAACGGGCTCTAAAACAACCAGCACGTCAACTGTTACAGTAAGTACATTAAGCAATGGTGGCGCAGTAAATTCCAGTACATCAGTTTGCTCCGGAAATAATAGTGCGACATTAACATTATCCGGCCACAATGGATCCATACTAAATTGGGAAACTTCAATAAATAATGGTAGTACATACCAAAGCATTTCAAACACAACTACAACTCAAAGTTATTCAAACCTTACCACAACAACGCTTTACAGGGCCGTTGTTCAAAGTGGCGCTTGTCCTTCGACGGTATCAGCCGCAGCAACAATAACAGTGCAGCCTTCCCCTGCGATATATTCTGTAACCGGTGGTGGAACAAATTGCAGCGGATCAGGAGTTGAGATTGCGTTATCAAATTCTGAAACAGGTGTTAACTATCAATTGCAAATAGGGGGAGTGAATACGGGTTCTCCTGTTACAGGTACAGGTAGTCCGATATCGTTTGGAAATCAAAGCGCAGCGGGGACCTATACTGTTGTCGCGACCTCTTCCGCATCATCATGTACAAACACGATGACAGGTTCTGCTATTATTACGACCGGCACAGCTCCGACAGTCTCTGCTTCAGCAACATTAAATTCTCTTTGTCAGGGTCAGACGACCAGCCTTTCATCAACGGGAACTTCCAATTCAACTTCTCTGAGTACATTCAGTAATACGGTAAACACTGCGATACCAAATTCAAATTCAACCGGAATCAGTTCTTCAATTACGGTTTCAGGTGCACCACTGACGATGGCTTCGGTCACCAACCTTTCGGTTAAGATTAATGCAACGCACGGAAATTCAACTGAGTTTGAAGCATATCTTATTGCGCCGGGAGGTACAATTTCCAATTCAACAAACGGTGGATTCTTCAATACGATATCAGCAGGTGGTTCGATATGCCTGATTGCCGACCGTGGTGCAGGTAATAACGGATTTGTAAACATGGTTTTCTCCGATGCGGCTGCAACAGCAATTTCAGCAGGCACAAATCCTTTCACCGGAAGCTACCGTCCTGAAAATGCTTTCAGCACGCTTACCGGTAACCCCAATGGTGTATGGACACTTAAAGTAGTTGATGATGGCGGCGGACAAACAGGTACATTACAAAACTGGTCGATATCTCTCAATACGACTGATGGACTAACGTACACGTGGACTTCATCACCGGCTGGATTTACTTCTTCCGTTCAAAATCCCGGAACAGTATCACCAACTGCTACAACTGATTATATTGTAACTGCAACAAATACGAACAACGGTTGTATCTCTTCCAGTTCGGTGAATGTGATTGTATCGACAAGTCCGGCGATTGTGTTGAATTGTTCAACACAAAGTAATGACGGTTGTCCGGGATCAAATCTTGGATCTGTTTTAGTTTCCGCTTCCGGCGGAACACCACCATTTACAGGTGACGGATTATTTACAGGACTTGCGGCAGGGAACTATTCATACACTGTTACGGATAATGAAGGTTGTTCCGCGACAGGCTCGTCAACAATTACAGGAGATCTTGCAACTGTTATCACTGGTCAACCGGCAAATGTGAGTGATTGTTCAGGCAATAATGCCAATTTCAGTGTTACTGCTACGGGTACTTCTTTAACTTATCAATGGCAGGATAACAGTACAGGTTCATTCGCGGATATTACGGGCGAAACCAACAGCACGTTAACAATAAATAATATTCAACCTGCAATGAGCGGAGTACAATACCAATGTATTGTTTCCGGTTTATGCGGAACGGTAACTACGAATGCAGTTACATTAACAGTTTTACCGGCAACATTAGGTGGTACAGCCGGACCAAACATAACAGTATGTTCAACTACAAATAACGGAGTAATTACATTGACGGGTCATACAGGTTCCGTCATAAAATGGCAATTCTCAACCAACGCGGGTTCAACGTACACGGATATCTCCAATACTAC
>CAZAON010000452.1:0-2438 GCA_964486655.1 uncultured Flavobacteriales bacterium | reverse complement strand
CAGTACGAATAGTAAGAATCAGATTGAAGAGCTTATTAATAGCAGTGGCTTTACCCCATACCATATTGGAGGTCTGGATCAGTCAGTAAGCATTGAAGTTTTTGGAGATCTGCATGAATTCGGCAAATTAGGGAAGTCCGTAACACTTAAAGAATTCCAAAATATAATTACTAACGCTTAAAAAAAACTGAAATGAAAAACATATTGATCATTGCCATATTTACTCTAGTCATTACAGCCTGTAATAATGATAAAAATAAAGGGCCAAATGTTGAAATGCAGAACAGTACGGAGCAGGAATCAGATAAAACTGCAATTGAAAAACTATTATTCTCCTATCGCGACGCCTTGAATACTTCAGATGTAAATAAAGTGATTTCACTTTATTCAAACGACGGAGTATTTATGCCTTCCGGAGCGCCAAGCGCGGTTGGTCTTGAACAGGTAAAATCCTCTTACGAATTTGTGTTTTCTCAAATTCAATTAAATATTGAATTTTACATTGATGAAATAGTTGTTAATGGGGATTATGCCTTTGCGCGAACAACTTCGAAAGGATCAACTTTAATACATGCTAACGGACAAACAATACCAGAAGAAAACAGAGAGCTTTTTGTCCTTCAAAAATCAAATAGCCAATGGAAAATTTCCAGATATATGTTTAACAAAATGAAATAAAAAAGCAGAAAATATTTCTATTAAAACTAAGTAAATCTTCAGGCGTTTCTATATCTGATATTTTTTCTATATTTATATTACTGAAAGCACTTCTCCCGGGCTATTTAAAAACTATTTGAAGAAGTTTTTAGTCCGGGTTAAAGTGTTACAAATCTTTTAAGTTTAACCCTCTAAATTAATTACCATGAAAACTAAATTTATTTATCTGATTCTTTTAAGCCTGCATTTACTTTATGTTTCAAAATCGAGTGCATCACATGTAGCAGGCGGCTCACTTACTTATCAATACTTAGGCGGCAACAATTATTTTGTATCGTATACTTTATATCGTGATTGCAGTTCAATTTCTGCGCCGGTCTCAGCAATTCTTACAGCTTATTCAAGTACTTGCGGCAGTTCGAATTTTACACTACTTCCGGCTGCCGGAACCGGACAGGAAGTGGTGAATTATTGCCCATCTGTTGTGAGTTATTGTAACGGGGGAACTGCCTTTGGAATTCAGGAATGGGTCTATAGCGGACAAATTACCTTGCCTTTACAGTGTAATGACTGGTCTTTGTTTTGCTCCGAGACTACACATAATACTGTTACTAATTTAGTCAACTCCGGTTCAATTCCCTTTACTACTTCATCCCCCCTGGATAACTCAGGAGCCAATGCTGACAATACTCCCGTTTTCAATGCTGCACCAGTTGCTGCAATTTGTACAGGACAAACCGATATTGATTTATCTGCAACCGATCCCGATGGAGACTCACTGGCATATTCACTCGTTGATGCTTTCAACGGTCAGGCATCATATATTACCGGTTGCTCCTATCTGCAGCCATTTATCGCTAGTCAGCCCGCAACATTTAATCAGCAAACAGGCCAGTTTACCGTTTATCCCAACCAAGGCCAATCAACAGTTTATATGGTGCGTGTCTCAGAATACCGGAGCGGAGTATTGATTGGTTCCGTTACACGTGAAATTGCATGCTTTGTCTATCCATGCATAAATAGCATTCCGTCTTTGAGCGGAATAAACGGAACTACACTTTACACTGACACCTTACCCGCCAATACTGCAACATGTTTCAATTTATATTCGTCAGACAGTGATAGTGCACAGACAATACAACTAAACTGGGATACATCAATCACCAATGCAATTTTCACGGGAGACACTTCCCGCAATCAAATCGGCACATTCTGTTGGACACCTTTATTAAGTGACACATCCGGCAATCCCCATTGCTTTCATGTAACTGTAGAAGATGATAATTGCGCTTTGGCGGGTTCTCATTCATATACGCATTGTATCATCGTAGTTGATTCAGGGTACTTACTCGAAACAAATGAGACATCAAAAGAGAAAGATCCTATTTCAATCTTTCCTAATCCATTTCATTCATCAGCATTATTACACGTAAGTTCAGCCTTTGAAAAAGCCGTTTTGACTATTTACGACACTCATGGCGCAATTGTTAGCACTCAAAGAATATCCAACAAAAACAATCTTACATTGAATCGCGAATTACTTTCGAATGGAATTTATTTCCTTCAGTTGTCCAACGACAAAGGTCTGATTATTACCAGGAAATTTATGATAGAATAATTAATTTAGATTACTTGAATATTTTAATTTATATAGACAAATAAATATAACGAATTATGTTTTATGGACTAGCTCATTAGATATACAAATTTGCAACCTGGCTTTAAATCAAATTTACTACGTACTTATCCAGCTTATATGAGTTCCTTTTTTCGTCTTAAAT
>CAZAON010000451.1:0-4091 GCA_964486655.1 uncultured Flavobacteriales bacterium | reverse complement strand
AACCTCAGGAGGAAATTACGAACAGCATAACCGTGATCTTACATTCACCCGCAGTAATCATTACATAATCAGCTATGATCATTCGCTAAAAAATAATTCACGAATAAGAATAGAGGGTTATTATCAGCAACTGTATGAGGTGCCGGTAACGGTTGAAAGTTCTTCCTACAGCATAGTGAATGAGGGAGCAGTATTCACCCGCTTCTTCCCTGATAAATTAACGAACGAAGGAACCGGTCATAACACAGGAATTGAATTAACTGTCGAGAAATTTTTCAGCAGGAGTTATTATTTTCTTTTCACGGGAAGTTTATTCGAATCGAAATACAAGGGAAGCGATAACATCGAAAGAAGCACAAGCTTCGACGGAAGATTTACGACAAACCTGCTGGCGGGAAAAGATATTTCAATTTCAAAAAAATCAATTCTCCAGACCGGATTTAAATTAATCTGGGGCGGAGGAAAAAGATACAGTCCGGTCGATACGGCCGCGTCGCACCTGGCCGGCGATTTGGTGGAAGACGATTCACTTCGAAACTCTCTTCAGTTTCCCGACTATTTCCGCTTCGATCTGAAGGTTGGAATTAAAATCAACAGTAAGAAATTAACTCATGAATTTGCACTGGATCTTTTAAATGTTTTCGGTAATAAGAATATTCTTTCGCTTACCTATGTTTATGACCCGCGGCATCCGGAGGTGAGTCCGGTTAAAGAACAGTATCAGTTGGGGTTTCTGCCGATATTTTATTATAGGGTGGAGTTTGGGTTGTGAGATACCGAAGTCTTCGTAAATCAAATATCTCAAATCGTTTGTTCGGATATCAAAACACAATTGGACTTACCGAATAGTCTGTGAATTGTACGTTGAAGTATACAAATTACATTATTTTATTGTTTATGTTAAAACAAGTTACAATACTATTGGAAATACTTTGGGGGATCTCCGGGAGATTAGTTAATTTTTGAAAATAATTAAAAAGCTAAATTAGAACTTAGCCCATTTCACGTACTTCGGAAACATTCAGCTCATGAAACAAAAAAACCCGGATCATAACCCCGGGTTCTTTTTCTCATTTGTGAATCAAATTTAATTTCTCTCTTTAATTATTTTCTCCTTTCTCGAATAGTTCTCTCCTTCTACCTGCACGTAGTAGATTCCCGGAGAAACTCCCGCCAATGAAATTGTTTTATTTATCTGACCGTGCAAAGTCTTTAATTCTTCTTTGAAAATTAATTTACCCTCCGTTGAAACGATAGACACTCTTACTCTGCCAGGGGCATCCGAAATCCTCATTGAGATATAATCAGTCGTCGGATTCGGATAAACACTTATTACCGGATTCGGCAATACTTTACCGGTCGATGTTGACAACATCACTACGACCTGGTCGCTGCCATTACAACCGTTCTGATCAATAATTACAATCGAATAATAACCCGGCGATGTAATCGTGATTTGCTGCGTAGTCTCACCTGTAGACCATGAGTAATTGCTGTAACCCGCGCCTGCATCAAGGACAATTGACTGTCCGCTTTCTATCATTAACGAATCTGCCAATTGCAAAACGGGCTGAGCAAATATTACCGCATTTGCCTGAACTGCCTGTCCCATACAAGTTGCATGAGCCTGTGCATAGTAAGTTGCACTTGAAGAAAGAACCGGAGTTGTAAATGTTGTTCCTGTACCTACCACGCTTCCTCCCTGCATATCATACCAGAATATCGAGTCGGCCGAAACATTAGCCGTTGCTGAAAGTAAAACACTTCCCGTACCACAATTATAACCATTGGTGGCGGTAATTTGCGGTGTGTAATTAACCGTAATATTTACAGGCACACGGGCACTTTTGCAAACATCACCGCTCTCTGCATAATAAGTCATGCTACCGGAAAGATTCGGAGTTACAAATGTATTACCGTTTGCAACCGGAGAACCACCGGCCTGAGCATTATACCAGCTTACAGGACTAGTGGCCGAAGCAGTGAGTGTAACTGAACCACCATCACATATTGATTGATCGGCTGCGACAGGAGGTGCAGGTATTGGCTGGATAACAGCATTTGCCGGAACCGCAGGACCTGGACACATTGAATTAACCTGCGCATAGAATGTTGCGCTTGAAGAAATCACCGGAGTTGTAAATGTCGAACCGGTTCCTATAACACTTCCACCCGGCGTGTTATACCAGAATATTGAATCGGCAGGAACATTCGCAGTTGCTGTTAACGTTACTGTTCCCGTACCACAATTGAACCCGTCTGATGCTGTAACATTTTGTACAGGAATAATCTGTGCCTGTACCGCAACTCTCGCGCTATGACATGTATCCGCACTCTCAACATAATAAGTTGTATTGCCCGTAAGGTTGGCAACGTAATATGTGCCGCCCGAATCAAGCAGGTTACCGCCTGTCATTGCATCATACCAGTAAATCTGGCTTGATGAAGTTGCATTTAAGGTAACCGGTCCGGTGCTGCATCTTGACTGATCCGGAGCTACCGGTGAAGCAGGTGTATGCGGAATAATTACATTAACGGGAACCCTGTTGCTCATACATGTATATCCGTTTGCAGCATAATAGGTTTTTGAACTTGTTAAAACAGGAGTCTGATAAGACATTCCCGTGAAAAGAAGGTTACCGCCAACAGGGGCATCATACCAGCTTACCTGCTCGGTTGCATCTGCAGAAAGTGTAAATGAAGCCGACTGACAACTGATCGTATCGTGTAAAACCGGTTGAGTCGGAATAGAATTTATTATGGCAAGAACCATTACTCGCGGACTAGGACATCCCGTACTTGCTTCAGCATAGAATGTATCTGTTTCGGTAAGATAAGGAGTGGTGAAAGCATTACCGGTTCCCATTAAATTTCCTGCAGAAGATTCGTCATACCAGAATACAGGAACATTCGAAATTGCATTTAAGGAAACAGCGCCCTCTCCGCATCTCTCTGCATCAGTCAATACCGGTGCGGTTGTTGACTGAATGGATACATATAATTCAATTCTAGAACTCGGACAAACCGTTCCGGCTTCAAGATAGAACATGGTATCCTGTTCAATGATTCCTGTACTAAATGTTGTACCGGTTGCAAGCAAACCTCCACCTACCGCAGCATTATACCATCTGATTTGTGCAGTATCGGTTGCCATAAGCGTAATGGTTCCCGGACCGCAGCGGAATGTATCGCTTGCAACGGGCGCAGCAGCAAGAGAAAGAATTTCGGCGACGACAGGTACACGATTACTCGGACAGTTTCTTCCGTTTACCGCATAATATGTTGTTGTCTGATTTACGTTTGCTATGTTTAGTGTGTTGCCCGCTGCGATCGGTAAACCACCGCTTGAAGTATTGTACCAGAAAACCGAATCACTGGCAGTTGCTGTAAGAGATATATTTCCGGGGCCGCATCTTGACGCAGATGTTGCTACAGGTACGGGCTGCTGAGCAACTGATGTTAAAATTATTCCGGGAGTTACAGATGAACAACCGTTGTTGGATATCACTACAGAGTATGTACCGTTTACAGTTACATTATATGTTGAATCGGTGGCACCATTAATATTAGTACCATTTCTCTTCCACTGATACGTAGTTAATGTCGGCGCAAACTTATTTGCCGTAAGCGGTGTTGAAGAACCTGAACAGAAAGTAGTGCTTCCCGTTAAAGAAACCGGGAATGAATAAGTGGTTGATCTTGCTTTTCCCGGCGAACCACCAAAGCAACCTGCGATCCAGTTAACTCCATTGTTGTGATCCGAATTATCTGAAATATGTTCGCATGTGTATCCATCACCATCAGCAAGTACCGGCCATGGTGATACTTCCTGGTAATTAAATGACAGATAAAGAGCGCCATTATACTTGAACAACCTGATCTGGTCTCCGCTATTACTAAGATTAAATCCAAGTTCCCCAATCCAGTTATTCACGCCCGGATATGATTTCTTAAATTTAATGCTGTCCTCAACAATTACCAGATAACCGTTGGCAGGAATTTTTGTTCCCGTAGGAAAAACAAATGTGTGATTATCGATACCATCTGAAAGTTTCCAGCCTGTGATATCTAAAGCTACAGAAGTATAATTG
>CAZAON010000450.1:0-27989 GCA_964486655.1 uncultured Flavobacteriales bacterium | reverse complement strand
CTATCACGAAAAAGTGATTGCACAAAGGCGGGCAGACAATAACCGCTTACGATTCCTGTCGAACCCGGATCAAGATCAATTACCGAATCAACATAATTACATGCCTGTCCGGGCAAATCAGGATCATTGATCACTCCGATAAATGACGACTGGTATTTTGCCGCATAAATTTTCCCGTCGGGTCCCAATTGCAAGCCGTATAACTGAACGGCATTCCCTATTGTTACTTCCGAATTTATTATATCATTGGCGATTCCGGAGCTGAGATCGAATTGATGAAGCGTTGAATTTCCTTCGGTGCTCACATATAACATTTGGCCATCAGGCGAAAATTCGACTCCGTATGCCAGGTTGCTCAACGGAATTGTGACCGGATTAGAAATAATTCCGGTTGCATCATCGAAATCAAAAACCTCAACCGTATTCAGAGCACCAATTGCCACTGCAAGTTTATTCCCGCAAGGTGAATATTTCATCTGACCGATTCCATTCTGCGGAGTTGAAGAATTATGCGAGAGTCCGGTAAATGATACAACAATATTCGGATCGACACCATTTGCATTCAGACTGTAGTTGTAAAACATGTCAGTTCCGTATTCATGCAGGGTTATCCAATAGGCATCGTCCGTATTATTTTTTGTAACAGCAACTTTTTCCGTTAGTTCATCCGTCAGGAAAAAATTCATTCCGGTTACGGCGCCAAGTCCGGAGTCTAAAGTCATGTCAACAATAGAAAACTGAAATCCGTTTACTCCCGATGTTTCATCATTCGTGAAAATATAATACTCTGTCGAACTGCCGGGTTTGGGAACAATAACTGCAGCGTTGGTTGAATTTCCTCCCAGCAATCCGGTTCCGTTTTGCATCACCTGATGATTACGGTTCCAGACTGTTTGACCGTCTGTATAAAATAAGAGGTTTCCGGTGCTATCGGAAATAGATGCGACACCATTCATGCTATTCATGGCGCCATTTGTAATTGCAACCGGGGAAGTGCCTGAAAAGTTTATGCCTGCATGAGCACCGAAATACCATTTATCGGCCTGGTGCTGCGCGAATGTTAAATAACTACTCGCAAGAAAGGCAAAAATCAGGATAATACATTTCGGAATGCCGTTGACTGCATTTTTTAAATCAGGCTTCATAAAATCAGATTGACAATGCGGTTAAAACCGTTACGGTGCGAATAACAGTGTTACTTACTATGCTTCTTCCAGCACGGCAGGAGTATTTTGCTGCTTTCTTAAAACACCCTGATCAACAAAGCCGCGGCCTTTCGATGTAATTTTATAATGGCCTTTTTTTCTGGCGCCTGTATATTCGATCAGATTAAATTTTTTGAGAACGCTGACATAACGGGCGCCTGTTACGCCGCCGATTCCCGTTCTGTTAACGAGATCCGAAGCTCTGAGTGATGGAGTTGAATACAGGTGAATTAACATCTGCACCTGCTTGCGGATATTCGGACCGTTTTGAGCAATCTGACCCGGATAGCTCTTCCAACGGTTATAAAGCTCTTCCATGTCGAATTCATCGGTCAGTTTCTCGGTATGAGAACTGATTGTATGTGGAAGATAATCGCCGGAAACGCCATCTCGATTACGCAGTCTGTCATTCAGCTGCATCATATTACCATTAATAAGTTGAAGCTCTTCAATTCGAATATGCAGATCGTCAATGATTCTCTGCAGATCATCAATTCGCTTCAACATCTTGCCATTCCTGATGATGAGATGATTGTACTGATGATACAACTCCTCATTTTCAAGAGTAAGTTCTTTTATAAGCCGGCTTTGGTTATCGACTTTTTGTTGTAGTGTTTCAATATTCATTTCGATAATATTGTTATCCAAATTTGAAAAAGCATTCATTAAATGATGGTATAAATGTATACAAACGTGTGAATAATTTGTATCCTGACCAAAAAAAAGTTGAAATTCATAAATCCCGATTCTGAAATTTGGAATTTAGATTCTGAATGCTTAATATGTTCGATCTGCCTCAGTATCATATTAAATTCTTAGTTTTCGCAATTGATTGAACCTATGCTGCTACTTACCCCATCCGGATTTACGGATTATGAACTTATAGATTGCGGAAATTTCGAAAAGCTCGAAAGGTTTGGGAAATACATTACGATTCGTCCCGAACCTCAGGCAGTATGGACTCCGAAATTATCCGAAAAAGAATGGATGAAATCGGCGCATGTCCGATTTGTTTCTGTTTCCAGTTCATCGGGCAAATGGAATTATCTTAAAGAAATGCCGGATCGCTGGACGGTTGAATATCCGTTAAATGGCAATCCGAAAAAAACAATCAAGCTTCGGCTTGCACTCACTTCATTTAAGCATGTCGGAATTTTTCCGGAACAGGCATCAAACTGGGATTATATTTTCGATTCCATTTCCAATTTTCAGGTGAAGCAACCGAAGGTTTTGAATCTGTTTGCATATACCGGTGGCGCATCGCTTGCGGCTAAAGCGGCCGGCGCAGATGTCATACATCTTGATTCGGTCAAACAGGTCGTTACCTGGGCCAATGCGAATATGGAGTTAAGCGGACTAACAGATATTCGCTGGATCGTGGAAGATGCAATGGCATTTGTAAAAAAAGAAATTCGCAGAGGAAAAAAGTATAACGGGATAATTCTTGATCCGCCTGCATACGGACTGGGCACTGAAGGACAACGGTGGAAGTTAGAAGATATGATTGCGGAAATGATGCACAATGTTTTAACACTTTTAGATGAGGAGGAACGATTTCTTATTCTTAACACATATTCACTCGGCTTTTCGTCATTGATCGTTGAAAATCTTTTAAGCGGACAGGAAAATTTACAGACAGGAGAACTTTATCTTGAGGCGAAAACGGGAATTAAGCTGCCATTGGGGGTTTTTGGAAGGTTTAGAAGTTGATTTCAATTAAAAATTACAAATTTCGATGGCTTCGACTAATTATAGTCGCTGGACTTTCATGAGCAATTTTAACTTTTAACTTTCCCTTCACAAAATATATCTTGTACAATGATCCCGATTCCCCCTCGTAATTTGTTCCCGATAGCTATCGGGATTGTAAATTGTAATTTGTAATTTAAAAGGGCAATATAGGCCGCATTCCCCCGTTTTTATTAGTAAATTTGTGAATTACCCAAGTACCTATGCAGAATAACTATCAACTCCTTATTTCCAAGCTGGATGCCTTTATCCGGAAGTATTACAAGAATATGCTTGTTCGCGGAGTCATTTACGCATTTACCTTTTTACTGGCTTCATACCTGATCGTAACAAGTCTTGAATTTTTCGGCCACTTTAATACGGTCTTTCGCACTATACTTTTTTATCTTTTTGTTTCTGTGATGATTTATATACTCGGACGATTTGTGGTAAGTCCGCTTATGCATCTCTACCGCTTCGGAAAAATTATTTCACATGAACAGGCGGCGGAAATTATCGGCAAACACTTCAGCAACGTTCAGGATAAATTACTGAATGTACTTCAGCTTAAAAAACAGTCGGAAGAAAATAACGATAACACTGCACAGGCATTGTATGAGGCGGGAATTGATCAGAAAATTAGCGAACTCAATCCGGTTCCGTTTGTTTCCGCAATCAACCTGGCCGAAAACAAAAAATATTTACGCTATGCAATTTTACCGCTTGGCGCATTCATCATTATTCTTTTCACGGCACCATCACTGATCAAAGACAGTACAAAACGACTGATCCGCCATGGTACTTATTTTGAAAAACCGGCTCCATTCGCATTCGTAGTCATGAATAAAGAAATGAAGGCTGTTCAACAGCAGGACTTTCAGCTCGATGTTAAAATGACGGGAGATGAAATTCCGGCCGAAATATTTATTGAATCCGACGGCAATCAGTTTAAATTAGACAAAGACAATATTACCACGTTTCATTATTTGTTCAGGAATATCCAGCGCAATCAGACTTTCAGACTTTTTGCAGACGGTTTTTATTCAAGGGAATATACGCTTGAAGCATTGCCCAATCCGTTGCTGACAAATTTTTCCATCAGCCTCGAATATCCTGCCTACATCAAAAAAACTAATGAAACATTGCAAAACACAGGCGATCTGTTGATACCTGCGGGAACAAAAGTTTCCTGGAATTTTGCAACGCAGAATACGGAGATGGTCAACATGGCATTTCACGATTCACTTGTGAAATTGAATCCGTCGGCCGAAAACAAATTCGCATTCTCAAAAAGATTTTTCAAAAACGATTCATACACCGTTAATACAAGCAATCATTTCCTCAACAGTAAAGACTCGCTGCATTATTCAATTGCCGTTATTCCTGATCTTTATCCAACCATCACGATCGAACAGCAGAAAGATTCCCTTTCATCAAAACGTACATTCTTCAAAGGATTCGTGAAGGATGATTATGGATTTACAGAACTTTCGTTTAACTATCGCTTTTTGAAATCGAATGATTCCCTGGCAGATAAGAAAGGAAAATTATTTACCGAAATGCTGCCGGTTAGCAGAGGATTAACAGCTGATCAGTTTTTCTATTCATGGGATGCGGGATCGGTAAATGTTTTAGCCGGCGATGAAATCGAATATTATTTCGAAGTAAAAGATAACGATGGAATAAACGGACCGAAGTCTGTTCGTTCTCAATCGCAGTTATTCAAGGCTCCTTCTCTAACCGAAATTGCGGAGAATACAAAAAAGAATAACGAAGACATTAAGAACGACCTGAAAGAAAGCATCAATCAGGCGAAACAAATGCAAAAAGACCTGAATGAGCTAAGCAAAAAACTTCTGGAGAAGAAGGAAATGACATGGGAAGAAAAGAAGAAAGCGGAAGACCTTTTAAACAAGCAGAAAGAATTGCAACAAAAGCTGGAGGCGTTAAAACAAAAAAATGAAGAGAAGAACAGGCAGGAGGAAGAATACAAGAAAGTAAACGAAGACATTGCTGAAAAGCAGCAGCAACTGCAGGCTATCATGGATAAGCTGCAGTCGCCCGAGTTGCAGAAGCTGATGGAACAACTCCAGAAACTGATGGAGAATGTTGACAAGAACCAGATCCAGCAGCAATTGAGTGAAATGAAACTTGATAACAAGGATCTGCAGAAAGAACTTGAACGTACGATTGAATTATTCAAGCAAATGGAGTTTGAACAAAAACTCCAGGATAATATCGAAAAGCTCGATGAACTTGCAAAGAAGGAAGAAGAGCTTGCAAAGCAATCGGAAGATAAAAATAATCCGTCTGAAGACCTTAAGAAAAACCAGGACGAACTCAATAAAAATTTCGAAGATTTCAGAAAGGAAATGGATGAGTTAGCGAAGAAGAATGATGAGCTGGAAGACAAAAAAGATTTAGAAAACACCGATCAGCAGGAGCAGGATATTCAGAAGGAAATGGAGAACAGTTCAGAGCAACTGGATCAGAAGAAAAATAACAAAGCGGCCAAGTCGCAGAAAAATGCTTCTGATAAAATGCAGCAGCTTGCCCAAAAGATGAAGAAGATGAAGGAAAGTATGGAGCAGGAAGAGAATGAAGAAGACATGGATGCATTACGTGCGCTTTTAGAAAACCTTTTACACCTTTCATTCGACCAGGAGCAGGTGATTCAGAAATTAAAAACAACAGACATTAACAATCCGCAATATCTCAAACTAAGTCAGGAGCAGCGTAAATTAAAAGACGATGCAAAGATGATTGAAGATTCACTTTTCGCCCTGAGCAAACGTGTTGCTACGATCGAGTCGAAAGTAAATCAGGAAATTGATGCCATCAATCTGAATATGGATGAAGCCTTGGTAAATCTGGAGAACAGAACAGTGCCACAGGCAAGAAGTCGTCAGCAGTATACAATGACTGCGATAAATAATCTCACGTTAATGCTGAGTGAGGCACTTCAGCAAATGCAGCAGCAGGCGGCAAATCCTGCAAATGGAAGCTGCAAAAAACCGGGCAAGAAAAAATCTTCTTCATTGTCTCAGATCCGCAAGATGCAGGAGGAACTGAATAAAAATATGCAAAAGGCGAAAGACGGAATGAAACCCGGTGAAAATAAAGGCAAAAAGCCGGGTCAGGGACAGGGCATGAGCGAACAGCTTGCTAAAATGGCGGCACAGCAGGAATTTATTCGAAATGAATTAAATAAACTGAACAGCGAAGAAAATAAGGACGGCAAAAATTCGCTCGGAAATCTCGAAGACATTGCCCGTCAGATGGAACAAACTGAAAAAGATATTGTTAACCGCATCATATCGGAACAGACTTTAAAACGCCAGCAGGACATCACTACAAGGCTGTTAGAGAGCGAGAAAGCGGAGCGGGAAAGGGATCAGGATGAGCAAAGAAAATCGGAGGAATCAAAAAATGCTTACAACCGTAACCTTAACGGATTTGATGAGTATAAGAAACTTAAGTTAAAAGAGATGGAACTGCTCAAAACAGTGCCCCCATCTTTGAATTCCTATTATCGACAAAAAGTCAACGATTATTTCCAATCCATTGATAAATAATCCTTTAATGCAACTTGCAGGTGACACACAGACGCTCGAACTAAGGTCCGATGCGGAAAGTCTTTCAGTGGTTGAACACTTGATCGACGACGTAAGAAGTAAATACAATATCAGCGAAGATATTTTCGGTAATATGCTTGTTGCAATTACCGAAGCCGTAACGAACGCTATATATCACGGAAATAAATCCGACCCCAATAAAAAAGTTAACGTTTCCTGTACCCATTCTCCACATTCAATTGTTTTTACGATTTCTGACGAGGGTAAAGGATTTAATTATTACGATTTACCCGATCCCACTGCTCCTGAAAATCTTGAGAAAGAATGCGGCCGTGGTATTTTCCTTATGAAACATCTTACCGACCAGCTCATCTTTTCTGAAAACGGAAGAGTGGTTGAGATGAATTTTAAGCTCAGCTAATATGTAAAATAGCGGATATCCGGATTCGCTGAAAATCATAATCACGAAGACCCCATTGATATCCGGCTTTCCAGTCTACCAATTTACTTTTCAACCGTAACGACACTCTGTACACAAGCGGTTTATCATCGAGGTTCATGTAGCCTGAATAACCGGCAACAGATTGTGAGAGAACAAATTTTTTGAAATGCAGATCGGCGCCACCACCATATAAAATGCAATCATTTTGCAGGTGTTCGATATCGAACGTCTGATAAGCATAGAATCCGGCCATCCCGTAAACACGCAGCAAATTATTTTTGATAGGAATATTTTTTCCCGCACTTAAATCGAAATAATAACCGGGCCCGTCGGTAAAGCGCGCATCTCCCAGATTTGTACCCGAAGCCATTCGTAGCGCTGCACGAAAAGCGATATCCGGAACTGATGAATGATTTCGTAAAACCTGAAAGGCCGTGATGAAATAAATATCGCCGCCGGAGCCGCCCTCACCTGTAATTCCGCGCGCGGCCCTGTGATCGCGCGTAATAGTATCGGTCTTGAACCATTCGTAGGGAACGACTTCGACAGAAGCGGAAACCCGGTTTTTGTACAACGGAAGAAATCCGCGCAAATAAAAATCTTTCGTCTTATCACCGCGGCTGAAATGATAATCGCCTGCTATTTCAAGTTCGGTTAATGAATCGATTGTTCCACTACTTACATCAGGAACCGGAAGCGAATTCGGACCCATATAAGATGGCGAAATTGTCAGGTACTGTGTCCAGGGTGAATACCCGTCCCAGTTATGTTTTTCATTCCACCAGGAATAGTCTTCCTGACCACTTGCAACGAGGTTGAAAAAAAGAAAAACCGAAAGGCAGAAAATCTTCACCGGACTAATTTGATTACTGAGCGAATGTAAATGTTACTTTTGGTTTTTGATAAAAAAACATATGGCTGCTCAAATCAATTTCTTTAAAGAGGGTGTGACTTTTCGATTATCGAAAGCTGACGATTTGAAAAAGTGGATCAGCTCCGTTGCGAAAAAAGAAAAACACGGAATCGGCGAAATCAATTTCATTTTTTGCACCGATGCATTTCTTCGAAAGATGAATAAACAATATCTGCAGCATGATTACAATACGGATATCATAACATTCGACAACTCTGAAGAAACGAAAACAATCAGCGGTGATATTTTTATTTCGATTGACCGTGTTCGGGTAAATGCAAAAGAATTTAAGACCACATTCGATGATGAACTGCACCGGGTGATGGTGCATGGAGTATTACATTTACTTGGTTACGACGATAAGACAGAGAAACTTAAGAAGGAGATGAGGAAGATGGAAGATGCACATATGAATAAATTACGAATTACGTCCCGAAGTTTCGGGACGTAATTCGTAATTTATTTCAAAACTGGTTCCAGATCATCAGTGCAATCAACACCCACAACGAATACTCATACAAGTATACTTTCCTTTTCGCCGAGACAAAAAAGTATCCGCAAAAAACCGATACAGGTACGAGTAAAAATGCAAAGTCGATGAAGCGAATCACTTTCAATAAAAATAATGAAGCGGCCGACAACAATAAGAATATGAAGAAGATCTGCTGATAGATGCGCATGCGGATAACATTCTTCCTGTAATTTGATCGCAACTTAAAGAGTGACATTAAAAACATCACTCCGATAAAAATGATTGTTATCAATAGTGAAGTTGACAGATCAATATCGATTGCTGTTTTTATGTTCCTGAAATTTCCGAAGTAATCACTCCAGAATGCTTTTAGCGAATGATTCCAGAAAGTATAAACCGACAGAAAGAAAAATGGAATTGAGAATCCTATTAACGCAATCAGCCATTCCTTCAGTTTGAACGAACGCATGATTGCAATGGAAGCAAGAATGAGCGGAAGCATTAAAATGGCCGGCAAATAAAGCAATGCCATTATTCCAGAAAGAAATCCAATGTCGAAAAGTGCAGAAACAGGAATTTCATTCTTAAACAGCGTAAAAAGTCTGTCTAACACTCTGATAAGCAACAGATTCACAATGTGAATCGGATGAAATTGCATCAGAAGCGGTGTTGATGATATAAATAAGGCGAAAATCAGCGCCGGCAGAAAGGTATTCTTATAAATGACTTCATGCCTGTTCAACATGAGATTCAAATAGATGGCCTCGGCACAAACAAACAGATATAAGATTATGAAAATCAGCCAGGAAGGAAGATATGCGAGGACTGAAACAAAACCATCCCACAGCGCCAATCCATCCGAAACGGATAATGACTGATGACCTGCCGACCGGATCCAGAAAAGCAGAATGATAATCGGAATGATTATCATAATCGCCGGCTGGGGTGATTTAAAAAAGCGAATCATTTGGCTTAAAAGTAGAGAATTTTCATCCCTGAAAAGTCGAAATCCTTTTTATATTTGCCACCGTATACAAACAGCATAATATCTATACTTATGGACTTCATCTGGTATTCAATCGCCGACTTTTTCAGACTTTGCTTTTCAGTTGTTCCCTTTTTCGGAATATGGCTCAATAAGTTTCTTATTCTTGTCGGCTTTGTTGCCGTTTGCTATTGGCTAAACTACATGAAGAACCACAAGACTGTGGAAAAGTGGGACTGAGGGAGTGAAGACGAAGGACTAAGGATAAAGGACGAAGGATAAAGGACGAAGGATAAAGGTTAAAGGTTAAAGGACAATATACAAAGTCTGAAGTCCCAACTCGAAACCCGAAACCCGAAACGTATTCTTCGACACACTTAGAACCTGCATCCCCCAACCCGAAACGTACTCTTCGACACACTTAGAACCAGCATCCCCCAACCCGAAACCCGAAACCCTTTCACCCCAGCAAGTCCTTCCCGATGTCCCTCCGGAAGTATTTATTCTCAAATTTTATTGAATCAATTTGCCTGTATGCCGATTCGGCTGCTTTTTCAAGTGTATCTCCGAAAGAAGTGACTGCCAATACTCTTCCTCCGTTTGTAATTAAATCGGGGCCGACCATTTGTGTTCCTGCATGAAAAACGGTTGATTCACATTGAACGCGTGAAATAGAAATTAGCTTGCCTTTTTCATAATTGCCGGGATAACCTTTGCTGACAAGCATTACCGTCATCGCCGTGCGCGGATCAAGAATAAGTCTTTCCGATATTTTCCCCGATGCAACATCTTTAAACATCTTTACCACATCCGATTTTATTCTCGGGAAAACTACTTCTGTTTCGGGATCTCCCATTCGCACATTATACTCAATTACAAAAGGATCGTCGCCGACTTTCATGAGTCCGATGAAGACAAATCCACGGTAATAAATATTTTCCTTTTTTAATCCGGCTATGGTCGGACGAATAATTCTCTCCTCCACTTTTTTCATGAAAGCGCTGTCTGCAAATGGCACGGGAGAAACTGCTCCCATTCCGCCGGTGTTAAGTCCGGTATCGCCTTCACCAATTCGTTTATAATCTTTTGCTTCGGGAAGAATCTGATAATTTTCTCCATCGGTTAGAACGAAGACAGATAATTCGATTCCGGACAGGAACTCTTCGATCACAACTTTATCGCTTGCGCTTCCGAACATTGAATGAGTGAGCATTGATTCAATATTCTGTTTCGCCTCATTGGCATCACTGCAAATGATCACTCCTTTACCGGCGGCCAGTCCGTCTGCCTTCAAAACATACGGAGCTTTGAGCGTATCAATAAAATCATATGCTTCCTGAACCTGATTTTTACCGAACGTGCGGTATGCCGCTGTCGGAATTCCGTGACGATGCATGAAAGCCTTCGCGAAATCTTTACTTCCCTCGAGCATTGCTCCCGCGGCTGAAGGTCCGACAATTAGTACATTTTTAAGTTGCGGTTCTTTTTGAAAATAATCCACAATGCCTTTCACCAAAGGTTCTTCCGGACCAACGATTACGAGGTCAATTGCATGATTGATTACGGCTTTTTTAACGGAAGAAAAATCGTTGATTGAAATTTCAAGGTTCGTGCCGCAGTCTCTGGTGCCGGCATTACCCGGAGCGATAAACAATTTTTCACAATTTGAACTGAGGCTTAACTTATAAGCCATTGCATGTTCTCGTCCGCCGGAGCCTAGTAATAGAATGCGCATATCAGAGAGGAATATTACCGTGTTTCTTTCGAGGTAGTTTAACTGCTTTATTGGTGAGCATTCTGAAGGCTGTGATGAGTTTCACCCGGGTGTCTTCAGGCTTGATTACTTCATCAATATAACCATGCTCAGCCGCTTTATATGGATTTGCAAAAAGAGAATTGTATTCGTTTTCCTTTTCCTTCCATTTCTCTTCAGGGTTCGCTGACTCGGAAATTTCTTTTTTGAAAATAATTTCGGCCGCGCCTTTTGCACCCATTACAGCGATTTCTGCAGAAGGCCAAGCGTAATTCATGTCGGCGCCGATATGTTTTGAGTTCATCACATCGTATGCTCCGCCATAGGCTTTGCGTGTGATAACGGTAATGCGCGGAACAGTGGCTTCGCTGAAAGCATAAAGCAATTTCGCGCCGTTTGAAATAATTCCGTTCCACTCCTGGTCGGTACCCGGTAAAAATCCGGGAACGTCTTCGAATACGAGTAACGGAATATTAAAGCAATCGCAGAAGCGAACAAACCGTGCAGCCTTTGTAGAAGCATGTATGTCTAACACACCTGCCAGATGCATGGGCTGATTAGCTACAATGCCAATGCTTTTCCCTCCGAGTCTTGCAAAACCGACAACAATATTTTCGGCGAATGCTGCATGAACTTCAAGGAAAGAATTTGCATCAATCACCTCGTTGATAACATCACGAATGTCGTAAGGCTGATTTTGATTTTCCGGAATAACGGAATTTAATTTTGTTCGTTTTTCGTTGCCGGCTTCGTAGGGATAAGAAGGAGATTCTTCCTCGCAATTCTGCGGCATATAAGAGAGCAATTGCTTTATGCTCTTTATGCAATCAACTTCATTGGCATATGTAAAATGTGTGACGCCTGATTTAGTAGCATGAGTCATTGCCCCTCCCAGTTCTTCGGAAGTAACGTTCTCATGCGTGACGGTCTTTACAACATTTGGTCCGGTAACAAACATATAGGATGTATTCTCCACCATCATAATGAAATCGGTGATTGCAGGAGAATAAACTGCTCCGCCCGCGCATGGTCCCATGATGGCTGAAAGCTGCGGAATCACACCCGAAGCCATAACGTTGCGGTGAAAAATATCGGCATAACCTCCGAGAGAGACGACGCCTTCCTGTATCCGGGCACCCCCGGAATCGTTTAAACCGATTATCGGAGCTCCGTTTTGCATGGCCAGATCCATTACCCTGCATATTTTCTGCGCATGCGTTTCTGAAAGCGAGCCCCCAAATACCGTAAAATCCTGAGCAAATACATAAACAAGCCGGCCGTTTACGGTTCCATATCCGGTTATGACTCCATCGCCGGGATATTTCTCATTCTGCATTCCGAAATCAGTCGCCCTGTGGGTCACGAGCATGCCGATTTCCTCAAAACTGCCTTCATCAAGCAGAAAATGAACGCGTTCGCGTGCAGTCAGTTTCTTTTTTTTATGCTGGGCCTCGATCCGTTTCTTACCGCCGCCTAACAGGGCTTCTGTAATTTTTGTGTCGAGGAGGTTGAGTTTTGAATCCATGCCAAAGAGTTATAATGAGGCGAAGTTAAGAGAAAAGTAGGATTGCAAAATGTCAGAATATGATATATCTTTTAGGTCTGATTCGAGTTACTAACCTAAAACAACAGACATGGAAGATTTTATCGATTACGAAATCATTAACAGGGCTGCTATTACCATCAAACCGCGTCAGCCATTTATTGACTGGATCAACAGTGTCGGTAATGAAGCTGAAGTTACTTTTGATGATGTAGATGCGGAAATTTATTTAGTCCCAGAATTCGAGAATGAGGAGGAAATGAATCAATGGTTCGTCGAAAATTTTGACACCCTTTTCTGTAATCAGATGAATGGATGGTACATGGATACAGATGTATGGATTAAAGAACGGACATTGGAAATGTTTTATATAATGTTCGACGTGTCGTACAGCTCAATGATCTGGGACACGGAAGCTGATGCGGTTGAAAAGGATTAAATATATTTTTTCTTTAACCTGCATGGTCGAACGGCCTGGCAACCAAAGTAGAAATCATAGATTATAACTAATATGAAAAAGCTCAAAAATATTCATCTTTTACTTTATCCCATCTAACATCTAAAGTCTAATATCTAATTTCCTATTTTCGCCCAATGAAAGAACGAGTTGTAAGCGGCATACGAAGCACGGGTAATTTACATCTGGGTAATTATTTTGGTGCAGTACAGAATTTTATCAAAATGCAGCATGAATTTGACTGCTTCTTTTTTATTGCTGATTATCATTCCCTGACTACTCATCCAAATCCGGCCGACCTCCATAAAAACGTTCGCCAGGTATTAGTTGAATATCTCGCATGCGGAATAGATCCTGAAAAAAGCACGCTCTATATTCAGAGCGATTTGCCCGAAACGGCCGAATTGTATTTGCTTCTAAACATGAATGCTTATGTTGGCGAATTGGAACGCTGCACGTCGTTCAAAGAAAAAATCAGGAAGCATCCTGAAAATATAAATGCCGGACTATTAACTTATCCTACTTTAATGGCGGCTGATATTTTGATTCACCGCGCGACGAAGGTTCCGGTGGGAAAGGATCAGGAACAACACCTGGAAATGGCAAGGCAATTTGCAAACAGGTTCAACAGAATTTATCAGACTGAATTATTTCCGGAACCTTATGCATTCAATTACGGAACCCAGCTTGTAAAAATTCCCGGACTTGATGGTTCAGGAAAAATGGGTAAGAGCGAAGGGGAAGGAAATGCAATTTTCCTCGCCGAATCACCTGAGGATATCCGTAAAAAAGTAATGCGTGCCGTAACGGATTCCGGTCCGACCACAGAAAATCAGCCAAAGCCCGATGTCATTCAGAATCTTTTTGATTTAATGAAAGTTGTTTCATCACAGGAAACGGTAAAACATTTCGATGATCTTTACAACACGATGAAGATCCGATACGGCGACATGAAAAAACAATTAGCCGAAGACATGGTGTCTTTTACAAATCCTCTTCGCGAAAAAATTGCCGACCTTTCTAAAAATACTGAACTCATTCGCAAAGTTAGCAGGCAAGGCGCTGAGAAAGCAAGAGAAAGCGCAAGATTTACCCTTGATGAAAGCAGGAAAGCGATAGGGATACTGCAGTTGTAAATGAAGATTGAAGATTTATGCGTCACTTCAATCAATCTTCAATCATTTCGTAATGCTAACCGAATAAGGATCAACCGCCACCTCACATTTATAATCTACCAGTTGCAGCGTATTCATATTTATCGCTGTGATATAACCATTTTGTCCGAGCGGACCGGAGTGATGTGACACGGGACCGCCGTGGCCGAAATTTCTGTTGGCTACATACACTAAATTCTTTTCGTCACAAACCGCAATTCCGTGCGGCTGATGTCCCGTCATTACAGAACCTGTTATCGCATCAGTATTCATATTAATACAGTATACTCTTCCTAAAACTGTCGTGCTGTCATTTGATGTATTCAGACAGGAAACAAATAGATAGGGATGCGTTTTCGATATACTCATTCGCACCGGAAACGTCGGAGTGGATATAACGGAAAGCAAATGATCATCGGAAGTTCGCATAACTCTTACCTCGTTTGAACTCTGACAGGTTACGTAATATTTGGAATGATCGGCGGAGAACATAATATCATGCGGATTCAAAGAAGGCGTTGTTGACCAGGTTCCTGTCGAATCTAAAACCACGTAAGAAAAATTCTGATGATCATTTACCGGAATCTTGTAAATGAAGTTTCCGTTTTGTCCAGTCATATATAACGTATCGTCAGTGCTATTCAAAGTGCAACCATGCGGATAATGAAAATTCTGCCATGTATCAATCAGTGTCATGTTTTCGAGATTCACGCAGGCTACACTTCCCGGCACATTCATTTCAACAATGTAGGCGCGTTTTGAATCGCTGCTGATTGTCATTGTATGCCATGTTTTCGTTCCAATCTGAACACTGCCGGCAAATGAATTATCGGATGTCCGGTAACGTTTCAGTTCGCCTCCATTTGACAAAAGCGCGAACCAGTATTGATTATCGGGCGACACCTGTACGAAGTGTAGAAAGTCGCCGGGTTGCACACTGGTATGTACATATCTCATCAATAAACCCGAATTTAAATCAAGCACCGCAACTTCGTTAACTGACTGATTAGCGATATACAATTTCTTGCGACCGGGATTATCGGAAAACTTAACAACTCCGTTTTTGTCCGGCGCACCGGCTTCAATCCAATTTCGTAAAATGTCATACTCGGAAGCTGAAAGTGCGGGCATGTCGACCGGCATACGCGGATTGAGCACAAGTCCTTTAGATGTATCAGTATTCGTAAAGAATAGTAACGTGCTATAATCGGGACGAAAAGGAATTGCAACAGCACCGCTCGAGCCTCCTTCAAACATTTTGTCCCAGGTTTCAAAAGAGAGTTTCCCGCAAGACAAATAACTTTGTGCATTATGGCAACCCGAAGTCGCACATTTATTAATTAAAATATTTTCGACTTCAGCGGGGTAACCGGTACTATCTGCAACAACCTCTATTTTATCATATTTACAAGACAATGCAGACAAAATTATTCCGTACACAACGAATAGCCTGATCATTTGACTGCCGTAATTTCTATAGTTCATCGGGTGATTTAACAAGTATAAATATAGACTTTTCGTTCCGGTTTTAATAATTTTTATAAGCCTCAAAAAGCTTCTGAACAAAGGCCTGCCCGTATAATTTCATAGTGTCGATGCGCGCCGGCGGAGCATTATATGATCTGGCAAGAATATTATTCCTGCTGTAAGAATATCCATACCAATAATCCTGATCAATCCATCCGGCTAACTGGTCTATCTGATAATAGGCGAATTGTTTCACGGTCGGATTCAACAAATTCTTACTCCATGCGAAAGTGTTTGTCTTTAATCCCAATTGCGGTAGCAAAGTTGCAGGCAAATCATGATGACCGCCAAGCTTTGTTACGATTGCGCCTCTGAATTCCGGCTTAATCACTTCACCAAAGAAGAAAAAGGGAATTCGATGGCTGTCGGGAAAATAAACGTTACGATGTTTTGGCAGACTATGTCCGTGATCTGCCGCAACAATAAAAAGAGTATTCTTATACCATGACTTGTCTTTCGCTTTTTCAAAATAGTCGCCCAGGCAGGCATCTGTGTAAGCAGCGGAATTCCTGAACCTGTCGGGATCACTTTCACCCGGAAAACGAACACTACCCGGCACATCGAATGGCTCATGATTACTCAGTGTCATCACTACAGAGAAAAATGGTTCATTCGTTTTATCCAATTCCTCCATTTGTCGCGTAAGAACATATTGATCATGCACTCCCCATCGTCCACGCTGAATCGTTTCATCATAACTTTTAATATCCGTTATCAGTTGAAATTTCTGGCCGATGATGTATGTATTCAGATTCGAAAAATTACTTTCTCCACCGTAAAAAAACGAAGTCTTATAACCCATTTCACCGAACATCATTGTAAGCGACGGAAGTTTCTTAACCTTATCTGTCGAACGCATGATCGAATAATAAGGAGTTGCCGGCCAGCCATTGAGCAATGAAACAATTCCCTGATCGGTACGTGTTCCGCTTGCGTAAATAGAATTGAAAGACATTCCTTCTCCCAGCATCCTGTCAATCGTCGGAGAAATTCCTTTTTCTCCACCAAGAGCGCCGACCACATCGGAGGTAAAACTTTCGAGAATAAGAATTACAATGTTTGGTTTTTTAGTCGTCAGTATTTCGGGAAAAGAATCGGGCTGACTTTCAAAAAGTGATTCGACTCTTTTGCGCGCTTCATCGTCGGGCATAACTGCAAAAGGATTTCCTTCAAAAATTCCGGCGCGATAAATATCATTGAATAAATGCCAGGCTGGATTTGCGGCTGACTGATTTATAAAATTATCATCACTGAAGCTGATCAGGCTTTCATTAATGGGTAACATCTGAAATCCGCCACGCATCAGAATTACGCTGCATGCGATTAACACAAGCATGCTGATACTCTTCCGAATCCATGAAATCTGCGGACTTTCAAAAATCCTGTAAACGTATTTTTTAAAAACAAAATAAATTAACCATCCATAAATGCTGAGTATTATCAGTCCGACTATCATCTGCATCACCGAAAAAGACGCGAAAATCTGCAGAGGGTCGGCCAGGTATGTAAGAGCCCGAAAATTTAAAAGGTTATTCCAGAAATGATATACAATAACATTAGACGGAATTATAATCGCGATAATGATTGTGATAAATACGAGATAAAAATATTCCGCCTTTTGAATCCACGACTTTCTTTGTAACAGAAAAATGCCAAACAATAAAATACACGGCAACATCAGGTAAGCAATTACAGACAAGTCCATTCGCATGCCATGAAGAAAGGCAGGTAATGCAGCACTCCATGAAAATTCCGGATCCTGATTACTGTTAACTGCGAGAAATGCAAAACGGGAAATCGCGAAGAGCAGAACAAAAAATACGATTAGCCTGAGAAAATGGAAGTAGCTTTTTTTCAATTGAAATATTGCTAATCGATGAGGCTGATTAATACCGTTTCACCGACAAATTGCCTGACTGCATTTTTTATTGCTTCGGCATCGTAATGACATTCGGCATAAAGTTCCTTTTGTTCTCCATGCTCAATAAATCTGTCGGGAATACCGAGTCGTTTAATGGTAGCATGGTATTGATGCTCCATCATGAATTCACCGATGGCCGAACCAAAACCTCCCATCAGACATCCGTCTTCTACCGTGATAATTTTTTTGAACCTGGAGAAAATTTCGTGTAATAATTCTTCATCCAGTGGTTTCACAAAACGCATATCATAATGTGCCGGTGTGATTCCGTCTTTTATCAGTTCATCACATGCTTTAACGGCAAAATTTCCGGGATGACCAATTGTCAAAATAGCAACTTCCTCTCCGTCACGAATCATTCTTCCTTTGCCAATCGGCAATCGCTGAAAAGGTGTTTTCCAATCGATCATGACACCATTACCACGCGGATAGCGAATAGAGAAAACGCCCGGCGAATCCGGCAATTGAGCCGTATACATCAGGTTGCGCAATTCCTGCTCGTTCATCGGAGCGGTAACAATCATATTCGGAATACAGCGAAGGAAAGCAATATCGAAAGCTCCGTGATGAGTCGCTCCGTCAGCTCCCGCCAGCCCGCCGCGATCCAGACAAAATACAACCGGAAGATTTTGTAATGCTACATCATGAACAACCTGATCATATCCTCTTTGTAAAAAAGTTGAATAGATATTACAAAACGGAATCATGCCCTGTGTTGCAAGTCCGGCCGAAAACGTAACCGCATGTTGCTCCGCAATACCCACGTCAAATGCACGATCAGGCATTGCCTTCATCATAATATTCAGAGAGCATCCCGATGGCATTGCGGGTGTAACACCAACAATTTTCGGATTCGCTTCAGCAAGTTCAACTATTGTATGACCAAACACATCCTGATACTTCGGCGGTTGCGGTGTTGCAACAACAGGTTTAAAAATTTCACCCGTGATCTTGTCAAACAATCCCGGTGCATGCCATTTCGTTTGATCTTTCTCTGCTTTCGCATAGCCTTTGCCTTTTACGGTAAGCACATGGAGAATTTTCGGACCGGGAATATCTTTGAGATCATGCATGATCTTAACCAGTCGGTCAACATCATGTCCGTCGACCGGACCGAAATATCTGAAGCGGAGAGATTCGAATAGATTACTCTGTTTAAGAAATGTTGTCTTGACAGCATTTTCGATCTTTGAAGCTATTTCCTGAGCATTCGGACCAAATTTGCTGATTTTTCCCAAAAGCTTCCAGACTTCATCCTTTACTTTATTGTAAGCGGGAGAAATTGTAATGTCAGTCAAATACTCTTTCAGTGCGCCTACGTTCGGATCGATACTCATGCAGTTGTCGTTAAGTACGACGAGCAGATTCGAATTTTCGACTCCGGCATGATTGAGTCCTTCGAAAGCAAGTCCGGCCGTCATAGCCCCATCGCCGATTACAGCGATATGTCTTCGTTCATTTTCACCCTTCAGCCGTGATGCAACTGCCATTCCGAGTGCGGCTGAAATTGAAGTTGAGGAATGTCCCACTCCGAACGTATCATATTCACTTTCGCTTCTCTTTGGGAACCCGCTTAATCCGCGATAAATACGGTTAGTATAAAAAATATCCCGGCGACCGGTAAGAATTTTATGCCCGTAAGCCTGGTGACCAACGTCCCAGACGAGCTGATCATACGGTGTATTATAGGTATAATGTAAGGCAACGGTAAGTTCAACAACACCCAGAGAAGCTCCGAAATGCCCTCCGTTAACGGAAACAATGTCAATAATAAAATCGCGTAGTTCCTTGCAGACTTCCTGAAGATCAGACTCCTTTAAGGCTCTTAGATCTTCCGGTTTATTAATATCCTGAAGGAATTTTCCCGGTCTGTCCTGAGCAGGTTCGATGGGCTTTGCTTCCATAGTTTACAAAGATAAAAAATGAATTCGTATGGTGTAATAAGCCCTGAAACGCATTTACACCTGAATTATTGAAAAATGGCAGTTTTTGATTCTTTGATTAGTGTTGCATTTTCAGAAACCTTTCAACGCCTCACTTCAATCTTCAATCTTCAATTATCAATTGATTATTTTTCGTTTTTTTGCAATCCTATGAAAAACATTCGCATTAAAGAATTACTCAGTTCAACCGGGTACAACAAAGAAGTTGTGGTAAAAGGCTGGGTACGCACAAAAAGAGGTAACAAACAAGTCGCTTTTATCGCATTGAACGACGGCTCTACGATACATTCCATCCAGATCGTTGCTGATCTGAATACGATAAGTGAAGAGATGCTCAAGGATGTTACCACGGGGGCCTGTGTAATAGCTAAGGGCATACTTGTGCAATCGCAGGGGAAGGGACAGACGGTTGAAGTACAGGCTTCATCCATAGAAGTTGTGGGACCGGCGGATGAGACTTTCCCTCTTCAGAAGAAAGGTCATTCGATGGAATTTTTACGCGAAATAGCTCACCTGAGACCTCGCACAAATACATTCGGTGCTGTTTTCAGAATGCGCCACCATATGACATTCGCAGTACATAAATTTTTCAATGACCGCGGCTTTTTCAATTTGCATTCCCCGATCATTACCGGATCGGATGCCGAAGGAGCCGGAGAAATGTTTCGTGTTACAACTCTTGATATGGAGAAGCCTCCGCGTGATGAGGAAGGAAAAGTAAATTACAAAGAAGATTTTTTCGGCAAAAGCACAAACCTGACCGTAAGCGGCCAGCTTGAAGGTGAATTGGCCGCAATGGCACTTGGGAATATTTACACATTCGGTCCGACATTCCGTGCCGAGAATTCAAACACACCAAGGCATCTTGCTGAATTCTGGATGATAGAACCGGAAATGGCTTTTTATGATATCGTTGATAACATGAATCTCGCCGAAGATTTTTTAAAATATCTCATCCAATACGCGCTCGACAATTGTGCAGACGATCTGCAGTTTTTGAATGACATGTATGACAAAGAATTGCTGAATCGTCTACGTTCTGTAGTCGGACAGCCATTCGAAAGACTTACGTATACAAAGGCGATTGATGTGTTGATGGCATCGGGGAAAAAATTCGAATTCCCTGTAAACTGGGGAACAGATTTACAAAAGGAACATGAGAATTACCTCGTTGAACATTTCAAGCGTCCGGTTATTCTTACCGATTATCCGAAGGTGATCAAAGCTTTTTACATGAAATTGAACGACGACAACACAACCGTTCGCGCAATGGATATTTTATTTCCATGGATCGGAGAAATTATCGGAGGTTCTCAGCGGGAAGAAAACTATGACAAGCTTGTGAAACGAATGCAGGAAATGCACATTCCGGAAAAAGAAATGTGGTGGTATCTTGACACTAGAAAATTCGGTGCCTGCGAACACTCCGGATTCGGATTAGGCTTCGAACGTTTGATGTTATTTGTTACAGGAATGACGAATATTCGTGATGTGATTCCGTTTCCGAGAACTCCGGGCAATGCGGAATATTGATTCAATTACTAATTACTAATTACTAAAGACTAATATAAATTACTAATTGTTTAATTACTAATAAGGGCTGCAGATAAAATTCTGCAGCCCTTATTTATTTAATTATTAATTTGATAATTAATATTAGTCTTTAGTAATTAGTAATTAGTAATTATTTCAGTGGTTAATAACAACCTTCGACACAAAACTACTTCCTCCATTCTGAACTCTCGCAACATAAACTCCATTGCTCCATTCTGAGGTGCGGATTGTTTCATTCTGTAGTCCTTCGAATATTTTCGAATACACAACCTTGCCTTGAATATCGGTAATTGTGAAATTACATCTATCGGTATTCTTGTTAACAATATTTAATTCGCCTGAAGCTGGGTTTGGATAAACAGAAAGCTGAACATTATTAAATTCAGGCACAGAAACCATCGTTTGCGACCAGATGTTTAAATCAACAAACGGAACAATTTTATTATTGGTAATTGCAAAAGTTTCTGATGGAGCCCATGATGAATTGGAATTGAGAAAAATCCATGAAGTATTCGGTCTCCAGTTAAATTTCGAATATGCCAGGGAAACATTCGAATTATGTTCATGAATAGCTGCGATGTAAGAACCGGGAACCATTTGAATTGGCGAATTAATGAATGGAAGAGTTAATTGTACGCCTGCAGTTCCCGTATCGGCAGCAGTGATGATATGACCGGCTGATCTTGCGATAAGAGCATTGGGTGTAACGCCATTAAAGTCGAACAATTCAGCATATACACTGTCACCAATTGCCGGGAATCCTAAGGTAAATGTCGCAGACGTTGCATAACATGTTATTGGAATATCGTACATGATTCCGATAGACCCTCCGGTACCGCCACCGCCTATTCCAATTCGGCCACTTGATGCTCCATGTCTTGACATCACAGTATCAGTAATTGAAAAACTATATGATTGTGTATCGTTAGTGGCAACTACATCAGATTGAGTTCCTAAATTTATAAGGGCCTGTACAGAGTAGCTTGCCGGTGTTACCGTAGGTGTAAAAGTACCCGGAACAACTACAAGAGAATTTGTAAGCGGACCAACAGCTAAAGAATAACCATTTGCATTATATACATTGACCGGACCATCGTTCACTGAAATATCGACTCCAAGAGTGTCAATCTGATTCGCACCAAGATTTGTAGTCTGTACCTCCCAGCTAATCGGCGTAATGAGGAAAGACGGAGTCATGGTAGTCGGTGGATAGAAATTTAAAGTATCAGCAGAAGCATCAAATGCAGGTGGAACATAATCCGATAATTCGTAGCTAAATAATCTTCCCGGTGTGGTCTGACAAATACCAACAATAGAATGTGGTCCCGGAGCCCAGTTTGTAATTGTTATTCCTCCTGCCAGACCATTTACCGGCATTTCCAAAGCCATGTTATGCGAAAGATCAGGTATGCCTGTAGCAACCGGAACCCTAACAAGAACCTGAGAAGGATTGGTTGGCTGATTAGATGCCCAGATGTAAGGACCACCCGATGTATAAGGATCATAAGCGATGCTATAGATTCCGGTTAAATTATGGGTTCCAAGAAAAATTTGATTTATAACATTTCCACTCATGTCAATTTCCACGAGATCAGATTGAAAGTTTCCAATCCATAATGCATTATTCGCACTATCATAAGCAATTCCGCGAGCTAAAACCGGACAAATAATTGTCGATACAATAGCTTTTGTAAGCGTGTCAATTTTGTAAATCGTATCTGAATTGTTTGCCATGTAGACATTTGTGCCATCGAACGTCATCCCACGAACAGAATCTATTCCCGGTATGAAAAAATTCGAAGTGATCGCTCCCGTTGCTTTATCAACTGTAAAGAGCGAATCGCTTTGCCATTTCGATATCCATAACTCGGAATATAGCCAGGTAATTCCGGCGAATCCACCCCTTCCTAAACTATAATTGAATTCGAGATCGAATAATGCATTAGGGGTATTGGGTGGTGTTGAAGGACCTTGTCTCATCAACGATTGGCTAGCCATGCTGTTCGCGGCAGGGGCAATATCTGCCTGTCCTGCTGCTACAAACAATGGTAAAGCAACAATAGCAAAATGAAGTAGTATTTTTTTCATGTGTCGTTTGGATTTGAGTTGAAAAGTAAGAAAAGAATTTGGTTAGAAATCCTAAAATAATCATAACATTTTGAAAAATATTTGATGAGCCGGAATTGTTAAGGAAATTAATAGCAAATTTGAAAAAATCGAAAATTACTGACTTAATCGGCAAAAATGCCCCGGATAATTTAAAATCCGGAGCACTCATTATTGGTTAGGATGAAAATTTCTTAATATATCATTAACTTAATTAACTGCTGTTTCAAGTCCTATGTAATTGTAAATCATTTGCTGCAGCAATGAAAAATTGAATTGTTTCAAAAAAGAAATTCAAATCAACCAGAATCATCGGCCCGAATAAATGGATTTTAGAAACTATTACACACTAAATCCGGAATAATCTTTCATTTAGCGGCCGGATCGTAAATACGAATTCCCGACTCTTCATCGTAAAACAACTGCCTTGATGCCGGAATTTCTTCGTATGCGATCAGGTAATTAATTTGATCCCGTGAAACTATTTGGTTGGTCGAATCGGTGAAAGTTTTAATTTCTCCATAATAAACAGCATCGAGACTTTCTGTAATTCTTAACGAAGCCGTATATGTGTCTCTCTGATAATTGCCGGGTTTCACCGAAACAAATTTCGATTTAGGCAAACGTATTTTATGCAACAGTTTAATTGTCCCCTGAATCCTTTTATCAGCCTCATATGAATTATCCAATGTTTCAAAAGGATGAATTAAAGCTGAAAGTATTTTAGTTGAAGGGTAGTCTTTGTCATTCAAGAAAAATATTTCCTTGATCGGACGTTTAATTGCCAACATAAAAAAGAAAGAATACAATGTCACTTTCATTATTCTGTTACTAATAAGCTGCTGAATAAAAACAGAACTCAACACAAGCATAATAAATGTATTGATCCAGATATATCTCGAATGTACCAGCACAAGACTGTATCCGGCATAAACGAAAATTAATGTTGACAAAAGCAGAAACAACCATTTGTCTGTCTTCACTTCCTTTCCCTTTCGATAAATAAACATGAACAATAGCAGAAGAAAAATTATTCCAATCTGCCTGCTAAAATCAAAATAATAAATTGATAAAATATTCCGCTTAAATGTTTCATAAAAATTATTCGGATTGCCGGGTATGACATACTCACCGGGAGCCTCCCAGGCTGACAAATCTCCCTCCATTGGCTTTAATATTCCGGAACCCAGAACCGGCAATTCCTCAGTACCATTGAGCATATTCGCATTTAATGACCTGTTAAATGAAATTGATTTATTGATTGTAAATTCATTGTAATGAAAACTTATTTTGGAAATCCATATTAAGCATATGATCGAAAAAAACAGATACATCAGCGTTACAGCGCGAATATTTAATTTCTCCTTTCTTCCTTCAAATAAAATTGCAAAAATTGAAATCGCAATAAACAAAGGGAGCCCGAATGCCTTTGTGAAATACATTAATCCTCCTGTTATTCCCGCTCTTATCGCAATAGCCGGATCAGTTGTCACATTACCTGAAAGAAAAATATTAATCAGCCACAATATCATTCCCATAAATAACAGATCGGGCGTGCAATTCAATAATGAATAGCTGATCAGAAATGGAACTGAAATTATTGCCAGCATATATTTCATCAATGCCGACAGTTTTGATTTCATCAGTATTCCATTCCATTGAAAAAGAACAAAAAGTCCGATAGCCAGTTGCAGCATCTTAAATGCCGTAATGCTGTCATCAAAAACTGCTATGGGTATAATGAGCAACCAGCTTATTAACGGACTCCAATATCCGTTAATGGCATGAGTAAAGTCGGAATTCAGATATTTTTTAGCAATGGAAATGTACTGAAACATGTCAGGGTTGTCGGAATAATATTGCAGATAGGGCAATAATACAGAAGCCACGATAAGGTAAATGAGTCCGGCTACGCCAAATGGTCTTTTCAACTTCTCTAATTAAAACGCCAATTTCGGAAATCAAAGAATATCCGACGTGCCATTCTTTTACAGTTATACAGTTCGAACGGTGTATTAAACCGGACTATTAGTTTCAGAAGAGGAAATTTAAAATGTAACGAATTTCAAAAACTGACATGAATCACCACCTTTTCTGTGTTCCTCCGTTTTCTCCACTCCTCCGTTGTAAAATAAGACACGAATAGACACGAATTGAAACCCTCTTCTCCGTTTCCCTCCGATTTCTCCGTCCCTCCGTTGTTAAATTTGATATAATTCAAACTCATTTATCTACCTTTGTGGCCGAAAAAATCATTAGATGAAAACCGAAGCATTAAACGTAAAAGATTATGGTATTGCGGGTGTGTTAAAAACACTCGGATTGGAGGATGTCAACAGCGGAGCCTGTACCGGCACGAAGTGGTTTGACACAAAAGGCGAAATAATTGAGTCATATTCTCCGGCCGACGGAATGCTGATCGGCAGCCTGAAACAGGCGACTGATCAGGATTATGAAACTATTATAAAAACAGCTCAGAAAGCTTTCATTGAATGGCGAATGATACCTGCCCCAAAACGCGGTGAAATCGTCAGACAAATGGGAGACCAGCTTAGAAAATACAAAGAGCCTCTCGGAAAACTCGTTTCCTACGAAATGGGAAAAATCTACCAGGAAGGTCTTGGCGAGGTTCAGGAAATGATCGATATATGTGACTTTGCAGTAGGTTTATCCCGCCAGCTTCATGGCTTCACCATGCATAGTGAACGCCCTCGCCACCGCATGTATGAACAATATCATCCGCTCGGAATTGTTGGTGTTATTTCCGCTTTTAATTTCCCCGTCGCCGTCTGGTCTTGGAATGCAATGCTTGCTTTGGTCTGCGGTGATGTTGTGGTTTGGAAGCCAAGTTCGAAAGTGATGCTTTGCTCTGTTGCCGTTCATAAGATCATGGCAGAAGTTCTAAAGAAAAACAATGTTCCGGAAGGTGTTCTGAATCTCGCTGCCGGAAATTCAAAATACATCGGTGATAATTTCCTTGCCGACCATCGCGTTCCGCTAATTTCGGCAACAGGTTCTACACGTGTAGGAAAACGAGTTGGTGCAATCGTAGGCGAGCGACTGGGAAGAAGTCTTTTGGAATTAGGTGGAAACAACGCTATTATCATTACCGAAAATGCTGATCAGGATATGGCTCTTCGTGCGGTATTGTTCGGAGCCGTTGGAACTGCAGGCCAGCGCTGTACTTCAACACGCAGACTGATTATTCACGAATCAATCTACGAAAACTTCAAGGCGAAACTCGTAAAAGCATATGATCATATTCGCATCGGTCACCCGTTAGATGAAAAGACCCTGGTCGGACCACTCATTGACAAAGGCGCGGTAAAAGACTTTTTCAAAGCGATTGACAGAGTGAAAACAGAAGGCGGAAAAATTATTTATGGTGGCACCGAAATGAAAGGCGAAGGCTATGAGAGCGGATGTTATGTTCAGCCTTGCATTGCCGAAGTTCAGAAAAATCTACAGATCGTTTGTGAAGAGACTTTTGCTCCGTTGCTTTACATCATGAAATATAAAACAATTGATGAAGCGATTGCTTTACAGAATGACGTTCCGCAGGGATTATCATCTTCGATTTTTTCACGAAACATGTTAGAGACTGAAAAATTCCTGTCTCATGAAGGAAGCGATTGCGGAATAGCTAACGTAAACATCGGCACTTCCGGCGCTGAAATCGGTGGCGCATTCGGCGGCGAAAAAGAAACCGGCGGAGGCCGTGAATCGGGCAGTGACTCCTGGAAGATTTACATGAGAAGACAAACAAATACAATTAACTATAGCACTGAATTACCTCTTGCACAAGGAATCAAGTTTGATACAGGAGAGTAATTTTTTATAAAATCCAATTGCAAATGCCGGACAATAGTCCGGCATTTTTTTTAAACGCTAACGGGTACATGACATGAATCATATTCAATTCCGGAATGTAATGACGCATGTTATTTCGAAACTTTGTGAATCCTTATACTTTTAAAAGTCTTTAATTACCAAAAGTATGAAATCAGCCAGAAGTTCTACGAGCCATCAAAACAAACAACAGGGAGGAAGCCACAGAGCAAAACCGGATGTACGCGACGACCTTGACAGCAGAAAAGAGAAGGAAGCAACTCAGGTTTCTACTTCCCGTATCAAAGGAAAAAAGAACAGAAAAAACAAAGTCTGAATCCTGTGAGCAGACTAATTTCATAGCCTCATTCTTCAATCTTCAATAACTTCATCCGGCGGCTTATGCTTCCACCTCCTGTGCGTCCATAGCCAATAAGCGGGATCGGAAACAATTACACTTTCGTTAAGCCGCGAACATTCTTCGGTGATATAATATTTTTTTTCTGTGGCCGGATTTTCGGAAACAACTATATACTCCACAGAATAATATCCCCGCTTTAGTCTTCGTATTATTACATAGATCACCGGAAGATTAAACATTACGGCATATTTCTCTGCACCGAAAAGCAGACAGGTTGGCTGATTCAGGAAAGTCGCCCAATGACCGCTTTTAGGATTGGACGGACTCTGGTCATTTATAAATCCGAACAGGAACATCTTATCCTTTCTTTCGTCAATAAACTCCAGGACTTCCTTATTGGTAAACAATTCAGTTCCGAATGCCGCTCGGGTCGTTCGCAGTTTCTCGTCAAAAAATTTATTGGACAGCTTTTTGTAAATACCCGAACCCTTATACTTACTCAGCATCGACAATGTAATTGCC
>CAZAON010000449.1:0-34707 GCA_964486655.1 uncultured Flavobacteriales bacterium | reverse complement strand
ATAACAACTCATAAGATAATTTAGAAATACGGTCTATCAACTCCTTCGAATTTGACGAACCGCTTTTTAAAACATTCGACCATATTGATATTTGAGTAAGATCAGCACCAATATCATCATGCATATCGGAGGCTATACGGTTTCTCTCCCGCTCTATCATCTGATTTTGCTTTAATAATCTGATCCTCCTTTCGTATTGAATCTTTGTCCATTGTTTTATTAAAATTGTAATTAGAATTAAAGCTGAAAGAATAAAAACAATTTTAGCGAAAACAGTTTGCCACCACATTGGAAGTACTTCAATAATCAGTGTAGAAACCGGAGATTTCAGATGTCTTAAATTCGGCGTCACTTCAAAAATATATGAACCGGGATCCAGAGATGAAAACTGTATCTGGTTAGAATTTGTGTTAATCCACTCTGCTTTTTCCCCCGATTTTCTTAACCGATATTTGAATTTCATTCCGCCGACCAGATTAAATACAGGATACGAATACCTGATCATAAATTGCGGCACTTCCGCGGAAAACGAAAATTTATTATTTTCAATTAAATAAGGCTTATCTGTAACAATTTCGGAAATTAAAATATTCCGGATTAAGTTGGTGTAATTGAAAATACTTTTATTTACAATAGAAAGTCCGCCATCTGTCGCAATGTAAATTAAACTGTCATCTGTTGTAATATCATTGATGGTATTATCTAATAAACCATCTTTAATCTGAATCTCATTTTTATAACTCCACTTATTATCTGATTTTACAAAAATTGCCAAACCCTTTTGAGTACAGACATACAGCAGACTATCCTCAACAAAAAGTTTAAAGCAGCTATTTTCCGGCAATTCCTGGTTAGTGGTAATATGCTGAATGACTCTGTTATTCTTTAATATAAATACTCCATTCACATTTGTGGCTAAAATCAGATCACCTGATTTATCAATTTTCATATCTAAAATTCGTAGTTCGGAAAAATCAAAATCAGCTTCCAGTTTTTTGCTATACTTTCCCGGGACTGTTTCTATAAGTCCTGAAATTGTTGAAACATAAATTCTGCCATCAGGCATTTTAACAGAAGAAAAAACCCTGACCAGACTGTCAAAAATATTTTTCGACAAATAACCATCTTTCGATTTATCAACCTTCAATAAATTAAATGAAAATGCTCCGTAAATATTACCTTCCTTATCAGCTGCAAGATGCTTGACTGAATAATAATTAGAAAAGGAATTCAGATCAGGATATGGAATTTTTTTAGTATTGTCATTAGTTATATAATAAATTCCGCCATCACTTCCACACCAAACTGTGTCTTTCAAAACCAAAATTGACATAATGCGGAAATAGTCTTCATTCGTCGGAAGGTTTAACTTGTACGATGTCTTATTATTCCCATACATTTTAACCACAACACCGTTATAAAATCCGAGCCACTTGTTTCCAACCGGATCAGTTGCTATACTGAAAACTTTATTATCAGGCAATCCGGAACTCTTATTATAATTCCTCACATAATTGCTGTTCTTAAAAAAGACATAGACCCCATCATTCATTGTGCTTATCCAGATGTTTCCGTCCCTGTCCCTGGTCATGCTGGTAACAGAAGCATTAGGAAGATATGATTTAACAAATTTCTTATTAGAAAATAAATTACATCCTTTCCCCAAAGTGCAGACCCAAAAGTTGTCCGGTTCCGGTTCATAAAAGATAGCGACGGGTTTTAAATTCTTTTGGTATGAATTGTCGGACATATAAGGCTCAATAATTCCTTTTCTGAATCTGAACACTCCCAGACTCGTGGTATATAAAGCGTCCTCTATTCCATTTATGGAACAAAATGAAGTAGGCCATTCCTTAATTAATATTGAGTCTCTTGTTTTTAAATTTAACAAATGATATAATTTGAAAATCCATAACGAAGAATCATCAGAACGTAATATAAAAGGATAAGATAAGACAGCGTCATTGGAAGTTAATAAAATTTTTTTCACCGTTGTATCTTCCAGACATATAAATCCCTTCTTGAAAGTGGAAAACCATATTTTACCATTGTCCTCTACCGCATTAATAAAACTCCCGCCGAGATACATTGACTTTAAATAGGGTGTGTTCTTATGATTATAAATGTTCCCCTTCAGATAGAATGACAGGTAACCATTGTAAGTCAGAAACCAGACCCTGCCCGATTTGTCTACAAAAATTTTGAAAATCTCATTATCGGAAAGTCCGTTCTCAACTTTATATCTCCTAAATTCATTTCCGTCATATCGATATGCACCGGCATCTGTTCCTAACCATATGTACCCCTCGTGATCCTGAACAACTGAATAAATAGTTTTTGTGCTTAATCCGTCTTCCTCTCCGAAATGTTTCGCAACTGTTACAGGTTGTAATTGATCCGCTTTAGAAAGTAATGCTGAACAAACAAAGAATAAAAAAAATCTAATTAACCTCTTCATAAAATCAGGATCACAAAACCAAATATACAAAACATGAAATACCGGTCAACCCTTCTTCGCTGAAACTATTTTACTAAAAAAAAGAGATCCGGCAGCTGCGAGCTACCGGATCAAATTAAATTTGGCTATAAATGAAAAGATCAACTATGTGTGTAAAGAGTCAGAGTTACAACCTGTGTAAAGATTTATATTCAAAATTTCACCTGAAATAGGCCAAAAGGTTGAATTAATTGAAAATAGTGTAATCTTCTAATACTAAAGGTTGAGGGTATTATCGGTTATCACAGCTTATCAAGAGAAATTGCGTCTGAGATACTTGTTTAAACACAAAAGTCCGGCAGTTTTATCATGCCGGACTTTCAAGACCTGTTTTTATTTTAATAAAAAATAAAAAGTGAAACACATGTGAAATTGCACCAGTCACGAATGCGTTTTCGAAAATTTTCTAATATACCTTTAGGATTAACTCTCTGTCAATATTTAATGAATGAATCTCGCAGTAAATCTGAACATAAAGAATTGTTGCCGCAATACTACTAATGGGCTATTTTTAAGAAAAAGAAAAGATCAAATCAGCCTTTAGGATGAATCTTGAATTTATTGATAGCCTCAATTTTAGAACTTACATGCAACTTCTGATATGAATTATAGATATGAGTTTTCACAGTTGCCAGGGAAATGTTCAGCTTTTCCGCTACCTGTTTATTCCTGAATCCGGCCGCAAGCAGAGAAAGAACTTCCTGTTCTCTCTCGGAAAGCTGACTTTCGTTCATGTCTGAAGGCATGGTTTTCCGAAAAGCGAGTAATACCTTGTGTGCGATCATACTTGAAATTGGCGCGCCACCTTCCAGAAGTTCTTTGATGGATCTGATCAGACTTTCCGGTTCAGTCCTTTTTAAAATATAACCTGAAGCACCGGCGGCAATAGCGCGGTAAATTTTTTCATCATCCTCGAAAATTGTACACATCATAATTTTCAATCCAGGGAACTTCTGTGTCAATTGAAAAGTAGCTTCAATTCCTGAAATGCCCGGCAATTGGATATCCATTAATACTACGTCAAAATCGCCCGGATTAATATGACTTAATGCGGCTTCGCCGGTTGCAAAAACCTTACAACTGAATCCCTCAATGCTGGATATAATATAACTTAAGCCGAGGCTGATTTCTGATCTGTCTTCTACTATAGCTACTCTTATCATGATTGATTATATGATTCGATACGAATCTTTAAAATTGCTTTAAATCCCTTTCCCGAAGTGCTATCAAATGTAATAAATGAACCGATGTCTTCCATCCTTTTAACCATGGTAGATAAGCCCAGTCCGTACTGATCCTTTTCAGGAGTCACTCCTTTCCCGTCATCCTGATATACAATGTATAAAAATTCTTTATCAATTGAAACTTTTACGCATACTTTACCTGCATTGCTGTGTTTTACGGTATTATGCAAAAGTTCTTTGTAAACTAAAAAAACATTTCTTCTCTGATACATTCCAATAGGCAAATCGGGCACATCAGAATCTACATCAAATGTAAAAGACATATCAACGCCTTCAAGATATTCGGCAGTATAAGACCTCAGGTAAGTAAATAAATTTACACTCTGATTGTGAATAGAATTCAAAGCCCAGATTATCTGATCCATTTTCTCCAGAACCCCGTTAGACAATTTTCCGATTTTCTCGATAATTCCGTCAGCTGCAATACCCTTGCTTCTTAACACATTAGACCAGATACTAATTTGTGTTAAATCGGCTCCGATGTCATCGTGCATGTCTGATGCGATTCGGTTTCGTTCTGTTTCAATGATACTTCTTTCTGTTACCAACTTTAAACGTCTGTCATATTGCGATTTCAACCTTCTTCTTATGACCCAAATAATTCCGGTAATTAAAATTAAAACAATGAAAAACTTTGCCAATATAGTCTGATACCACATTGGCAAAACATTAATAGACATTTTGGTAACAGGAACCTTTAATCCTCTTTTTTCATCCAGTTTTATTTCAAATAAATATTTACCTGGTGGCAGAGATGAAAACTCTACTTCATTGTTATTTGTCGATACCCATTCACCCGAAATACCATCTTTTAATAACCGGTATTTGACTTTTAATTTATTGTATAAAAAGAAAGAAGGGCATGAATATCGAATAATTAATCTTGGGAAATCCGAATCAAATTCAAAATTGTCCGAATTTACTATATAAGTTGTATCAGTTACGATTTCCGTAACTAAAACATTCTTTTCAAACTCCTTTAAATTATAATCATTCACCGGAACAATTGATAAACCTTTATCTGTAGCAATATAAATGCTGGAATCCGTTACGTATATATCATTAATTACATTTGATAACAATCCATCACGGACAGTTAATGTCTTTTCATGAACCCACTTTCCATCTTCTTTATTAAAAATGTTTAATCCATTCCCGGTACATACATACAACAGAGAGTTTTTCAAAAATAATCTTCCACAATTATTATCACTTAAAAGATCCTTTACCGTTATGTGCTGTATTAATTTACTTTCTTTTAACACATAAATTCCATCTGAATTTGTAGATAAAATAATAGAGCCATTGGGATCAGATTTCATATCCAGTATTCTCAAGTGAGAAAAATCTGTGCTAGTATTTAATATTGAAAATGTAGAGTCATTACTGAATTGTACGATTCCGGTTAGCGTGGAAACATATAATTTGCCGTCTACTGACTGAGTAGATGAAAATGTTCGTAAAATTGTATCTAAAAGGGGGTGAGAATATAATCCGTATTTGGTTTTTTCAACTTTAATATAATTTAAACTAAATGAAGCATAAATATTACCTGATTTGTCAGCCGTAATATGCTTTATGGAATAATTTATGTCCATCCCATTTAAATCAAGATAAGGAACTCTGTAAACCTTGTTTTTATGTATATAAAAAATTCCAATATCCGTTCCGCACCAAACCGTGTCCTTGCTGTAATACAATCCAAGAATCCTGAGATACTTTGGAGCATTATTTGCTTTTAATAAAAACGATGTCCGTTCATCAGATTTTAAACATTCAACAGTTCCGTTAGTAAAACCCAGCCAAATCGATTCATCATTTGTAACAGTGACACTCATAATTTTCTGCTGTGCAAGTCCGGATCTGACGTCATAATTATTCACAGATCGTGTATTGCTGTATAAAACATAGGCGCCGTCATTCATCGTATTAAACCAGATGTTACCATCCCTGTCCTTTAATACTGTAGAAACTGAGTTCCCATCCAGGTATCTTTTAACAAACTTACCATCCTTGTATAACAGACATCCCTCTCCCAGTGTGCTAACCCAAATTTCATTATCATAACAATTAAGACTTGCAATCTTTAAATGATAAGGTAAATACTTTGATGAAATTAACAGCTTGGATACCTTTCCACTTAATTTATAAATCCCATTAAAACACAAATAAATCATTTCTGTATTTGAACCGGCAGAAGAGCAAACTAAAACTCCCCCTTTTAAGTCAGAAGTATCAGTCCTTGAAAAACTTACCAGTTTATCTCTATATCCGAAATAAGGTGCATCATTTTTATCAAATTGAATAAATGAACTGATTTCATCTCTAAGTGGGGAATGAACTTTAAAGAGTTTAACGTTTGTATCATTTATAACTATAAATCCACCCTTAAAACAACCTAACCAGAGATTTCCGCTGTTATCTTCACGGGCATAAACGACGCTTGCTCCTAAGTACGCTTTTCTTAAAAAAGGAGTATTCTCAGGATTGTAAATTTTCCCCTTAAACCAATAAGATAAATATCCATTATAAGTCAGAAACCAGATTCTCCCGATTCTATCCTCATAGATCTGGAGTATTTCATTATCAGAAACTCCGTTGTCGACGGTAAATCTTTTAAATACAATTCCGTCGTATTTAAAAATACCCGCATCTGTAGCAAACCAAATAAAACCATTTCTATCCTGAAGAGCGGAATAAACGGTTTTTGCATTTAACCCTGATTCCTCATCCAAATGATGAATGACATCAACCCTTTCGATCTTATTTCCAAAAAGATCAGGAGTTAAAAATTGAAGAAATAAAAAAAATAAGCACGATAAATAATATCGGATTTTCATTTGTTCCCTTTGTCATTTTCCTTAATCCAATAATTTAACATGGCAATTCTCCAGACTAGATTTGCGTTTTTATTATCACCATTATTAAATCCGTCGATTACATCCTTAACCTTGGATGAAGATAAAAAATCAATTCGGGAAAAATCAATATTTAATAAAAATTTTAATGGTCCGCGTAGCCACTTAATTTCTCCAGGAGTAACAAATCCTTTTTTATCCTTACGCTTAAGAATACTATCAGGCACGAGCCCGGTTAGAGATTGCCTCAGCATATACTTTGTCTGGCCTAAGCGGAACTTATCGGCATCATCTAACGAAAATACAAATTCGACCAGTCGATGGTCCAGAAAAGGAACCCTTGACTCAATTGAAAAAGCCATTGAATTCCGGTCTTCGTAGTGCAAGAGTGAAGGTAAAGAAGTATTAAAAGTGAGATGGTAAAGAAATTGATTCAATCGACTGCCCGTCACATTGGATAGATTAACCTTCGAATGCTGCCCTTCATAAACATAAGGCAGGTAGTTCTTAAATTCAAGGTTATACAATGAATTCTCTGTTTGAACAGAAGAAAGAACACTTTTACTAAATGCGTCTATTCTCTTTCCAAGTGAAAAATTTTGTGTTCGTGAATGGCTGTTGAATTCTCTAATTGCGGTGCCGAACTGCATCCTGTTTAATAATCCTCCAATCAGCCGGTAAAATGAATGCATATATCCCGCAAGATATTCGTCAGAACCCTGTCCATCCAGTAACACTTTAATTTTATGTTCACCGGCCAGCTTCATCACGAAATATTGTGATATTGGAGATGAACCTGCAATAGGCACATCAGCATGATAATTTATATTAGATAAGTGCTGTTCAATTTCACGGTCATTCGGAGAATAAGTATAATTTAAAAGATTGGGATATTGCTTTAATACTTCATTTACCCACGGCCTTTCATCCACACTATCCTTTCCCTCATAATAAATCGTAAATGTTTTGAATTTTGTCTCGGGGAAAAGTACAGAAACGGCTGAGGCAATCGATGACGAATCGATTCCGCCACTGACACAACCTCCTACTTCCACGTCTGCCCTCATATGAATGCGAACACTGTCAATAAAAAGTGATCTGAATTTCTCTCTCTTCTCTTCCTGAGATCCAATAAATTTTTTGGTCAGATCAATGTCCCAGTATTTTGTAATGCTGATTTTCCCGTTTTTATACAGCAGGTTACAAGCAGCCGGCAAAGATTTTATTTCGTTGAAATATGTCTCATCACTATAACAAATCCATCCCAATTGTAATCCTCTCGATACCTGATTGAGATTTAATTCACCGGAAAAAATAGGTGTTTGCCTGAGTACCTTATACTCAGATCCAAAATATAATTTTTCGTTTTTAAAAATATAATAAAAAGGCTTTATTCCAAATCGGTCTCTTGAACAAAACAATTCTTTTTTCTCCCGGTCATAAATCGCAAGCGACCACATACCTACAAACTTTTTCACACAATCGGGTCCATACACTTTATAGGCCGCCAAAATTACTTCCGTATCCGAATGAGTGGCGAACCTGCATCCCTTCTCAATTAATTCCTGCCTTACTTCAATGTAATTATAAATTTCTCCGTTAAATATTATCCATAAATTATCATATTGCAAAGGCTGTGTAGCAGCATCACTTAAATCAATTATACTAAGTCGGTTATGACCTAAAACAAATCCATCATGAATAAAAGAGTTAGAAGCATCGGGTCCGCGATAAGAAATCACAGACAGCATGTCATTAATTAATTTTTGACTATCAGCTGAAGAAATTTCATTATCAACAAATCCTGCAATACCACACATGTCGGTTATTTCTTTTCATTATTCAAAAACGGTTTTGCCGGATTACCTACAACCGTTGTTCCACTTTCAACACTTTTAGTAACTATAGCTCCCATACCAATCGTGCATCCAGAACCAATTTCAATTCCATTTCTCAGGGCCGTTGAAGGAGCCACCCATGTATCAGAGCCAATGCGCGCACTGCCACCTAGCATTGCATCGGCAATGATCAGAGAATTTTCACCGATATAAACGTTATGAGCGACATGAACGAGATTATCAATTTTCACACCTCTCTTAATCATTGTGCTTCCCAAAGCGCCACGGTCTATGCAGGTATTGCTTCCAATTTCTACATCGTCTTCAATTACCACGTTTCCAAAATGAGGAAAATTTTCCCACTTATTATCCTTCTTTACATATCCAAAACCCTGACCGCCAATTACAGCTCCACTCTTAATTTTAACATTATTACCGATAATCGTATCCTTTTTAATATGAACGAATGGCTCAATAAAACAATTGTTTCCTATAATGACGTTTGTATCAATGACGACATAGGCACCGATATAATTTTCACTTCCCATCTTAACATCACTATGAATTACAGCCGAATGATGTATTTCAGGTAATACTTTTTCCATGAAAAAATGCTTCAAACTATCTACCATTACTTCTTTCGGAGAATCGGTCAGTACAAAAACGGATTTACTCTTAGAAATATTTACAGTATGAAATATTCCGGAGTCAATAATAATTACCGAAGCTCTGCTTTCATTAATAAGTTTCTGAGCACTGTCTTTGACTTTCGAACTTATAAAAGACATCTCACCCGGTCCGGCCTCATTGATATTACGACCGCCAATTATTTTCAATTCAGGAGACGCATCAAAGTTAATAACGCTTAGCTTCCTGTTTTTGAAAAAATCAATTAACCCTGAAAGTGTAATCATATAATTATGCTATTAACCGCAGCACTTCAAAAGCCTCGGCATATTTAACCCGAATCTGATTCCCGCGAATCCGAAGCAATGATTTCAGAAAATCCTCATCACTATATGATCTGAAATTCTGAGATTTGTATGTATTAATCAATTCAATTTTTTTCATCACTATTTCTTCAGTCAACTTAACATATAAGTCGGCATTGAAATTAAAATTATTCCAGGGCATTTCATAACCCAGCAACATATTAAACTTGAATGCCCGCTTACCTTCATTATGAATGGTTTGATGATCCTGGTGTATGTCAGTCCCGCTAGGCATGAAAACTATGTCCGGATTTATCTTCTTTCCCAATAACACCATATCTTCTAATATCTCCTGTCTGAAACGTGGAAATTCCCGTACATCATAATCATAAATGTGAAGTTGTTCATCGGGCAGATTTAACTTCTTTGCAACCTCGAGCATTTCTCTTTTAATTATGTCTTTCGACAGGCCTGCAGGAACAGATTTTTCACACATGCTGAAAACGGCCAGGTGAACTTTTACATTTTGCTCTAAAAGTTTCAGAACTGTTCCGGCACATCCAAATTCCATATCATCAGGATGAGGTCCCAGTACTAATGCCGTATTAATTTTTTCAAAAACAAAACTCATACTATAATTTATTTATTAATTGTGCTAATTGCTTTGCAGTATTCCTGCGTGAGTATAAACTGATATCTCTTTTAACGCTCGTCGATTTACTCTCTTTCCATTTTCTCAATATCATGAGGATGAAAGTATAAATTTTTCCGACATCGTTCCTATCATAGACTACCGCATCATCAGAAACGGATAGCAAGGAAGCGGCATCGCCCGAAGGGTCACCGAGACACAGAATCGGATTTCCGGTTGCAAGATACTCCATCAATTTACCGGAAATAAGGTAATGGGCATCTTTTGTTTCAGCCAGACTGTTGAATAAAAGGTCTGAATTGACAATTTCAGCCATAGCATTCTGATGTGGAAGGTAATCGATGTTCTGAATTTCAAGCTGAGGAACCTGCTTTCGAAGGTCATCGATCAGATTTGGAGAAACTTTCCCGATAAGCTTAAGTCTGATACTTTCTAATAATCCCGGCTCTTCCTTTGCAATTTTAGCCATCGCTTCAGTAAAACCATTTATTGGCTGGTTGTTACTTAATACTCCCAGGTGGCAAATAGTAAAACGACTACTGTCCTTTTTCACTTCTATATTCTCAAAAGCATCCGGATCAAATCCATTCAAGATATAATGAAATTTATCCCCGGATGATGCAGCTCCATTCTTGTTCAGTTTTTCCTTTAGGATTTTTACCATTCCCGGACCAATAGTTAAAATCAAATCTGCATTTTGCAATACTTCATTCTCAAGTCTGACATCAATATTCTTTGCAATCGATGTTCGGTATAACATATTATTATAATATACATCTGTCCACGGATCTCTGAAGTCGGCTATCCATTTAACGTTGAATTTTCTTTTAAGTCTGAGGCCGGTTAAGTGTGTCGAATGCGGCGGACCGGTTGTTATTATGGTATCAATTTTATTTGATGTAATTAATTCAGCAGCCTTTTCAAATGCAAAAGGCACCCAACCTTTTCTCGCATCAGGAATAAAGAAATTACCTCTGACAAATCGGGCAATTTTCTTTATCAATCCGGGATTTGATTCACCAGAAAATCCCTGAGGAACTGCCTCGGCCTTGGGCTTTCCAATTATCTTCGAATAAAAATCAAATGGCTCCGATGTTTCAGTATGATAAACGTTAATATTTTTGCCATGAACCTCAAGACTATTATCCAAAAACTTATAGGAAGCTAATTGGGGATTTACCGTTAGAATATGAGGCTCAATCCCAAATTCAGAAAGATATTTTGAAAAAAATAACCATCGTTGTACACCCGAGCCTCCGCTTGGTGGCCAATAATAAGTAATGACTAATACTTTTTTCACTTCATTTCCTTTTGCACTTTTATTTTCGACTTATACTCTCTAAAAAGCAAGCCGGCTAAAACTACTAAAAGTATAAGGGAACTGGCGAATGATATTTTTTCTCCAACATTTATAACTTCAGGTTCAAATTTAAACTCAACCGTATGAGTTCCTTCCGGAATCCACATCGCCCGTAATACATAATTGGCCCTTGCATATGGTACTTGCTTACCATCTATATATGCATTCCATCCCTTGTCATAATAAATCTCCGAAAATACGGTTAACTGATTAACGGCTGATTTAAAGCTATACTTGAGATATTTCGGACTATAATTCGTAAGGACAATTGACGCGCTTGAGTCGGTTGAAAACTGATGTCCTTTAATGACATCTTCGTACCTCTTGTCGATGACAACGGTTTGGGCCGGATTAAATTTGTCGAGGGCAGCGATTTCGGCATCCGAATTCGGAACAAATTTTACTTCCGAAACAAACCATGCATTACCGAGTGCTCCTTTGTTAACGAGCGGAGCAGCATCCGGATTGACAATAATATATTTTGTATTGAGCATGTTCAGCGCGGGCTGATTGTAGACAATGCTTTCAGTTGACATATCAGGTTTTTGTAAAACAGCCCTGAGCGTGGAAAGTTCATTCATCAGATTGTAATCAATCAACTCTTTATACCTTTTCAGCTTCGCTCCGTGATATCCACCAATTGACTGATGATAATAAGATGTACTTGCATCATTAAATGTATTTACCGCTATATTTAAAACACGGTAACTCCTTGTAGTATCCCTATGTATGATTTCGTCGGCCTGAGTCTTTGGAAATGGAATGACGTTTGCTGATTTTTTGATGTAATCTTCCGAACTCATGTATCTCCTGTCAACTGATATCATGTCAATCATAACCAAGGCAATGAGTGAATAAATAAAGATATCAGATCTGTAACGATAACGTAAAAAGGTAAACACTAGAATTGAGGCAATAAGAACAAGAATCAACGAGCGTGTCGCATCCGAAACCAATATATGTTTTCGTGCCGTACTTACTGCCGTAAAAAACTGGTCTAATAAGTCCGCTGAGTTTTGCTGACTCTTTACCGATTCAGCCACCTGGTTATACTCACGCTCTGTATAAAAATCAGTGAACATATCAGGCTTGGCAATAATTAAAAGTAAGACAAAAGATAACCCGCCCATTATATACATCAGTCGTTTCTTATTCTCAACAAAAAAATCTTTCTGCTCAACCATTTTGGCCACTGCAAGTATGGCAAGTAACGGAATTGTAAATTCGGCAATTATAATGGTTGTTGTTACTGCTCTGAATTTATCATAACCCGGAATATAATCGACGAAGAAATAATTAAACCCTTCAAAATATTTTCCCCAGCTAAGCATCAGTGAGAGAAGAGTTGAGCCTACCAGCCACCACTTTATCGGACCTTTTACCACAAAGGCTCCAATCAGAAAAAACAAAATCATAATTGCTCCCGCATAGACCGGTCCGCCTGTAAAAGTCTGTTCTCCAAAATAAGCACCAAAACTTCCGACATACTGACGGAAATTTGAATCAACGTCTTTCAAAGCATCTTTGTTGTTTTTGGAAATTGGCTCGCTCGGACCACCCTTAAAATCGGGAATCAGCAAAGTCATCGTTTCCATTTTGGTAAAGCTCCAGTCGAAAATGTAATCTTTATCAAGACCTGTCGTTTTGTTCTCCTTATCAGCTGTTAATTCTGATGGTCCGCGTGTCGAATATTTACCGTATTCCTGCGTAGCCCATATATTGGTTATGTTGGAAAACACTGCCAGCAATGCTCCGGCAGCAAGCAGTCCGCTCGCTTTAATAAAATTCGGCATTGTCTTCTGCTTTATTGCAGAATATAATTCAATACCTGCATAAATAAGGATCATCAGCATCAGGTAATAAGTTACCTGCAGGTGATTAGCATATAATTCGAGTGAGAGGAAAATAGCGGTGATAGCAGCACCGAGCAACAATCTTCCCTGGTATGTCATAATAATTCCGGCTATGACCGGCGCCATATAACCGATCGCATGTGCCTTTGAATTATGACCCGTTACAACGAATAAGATGAAATATGAACTAAAGGCAAAAGCGATGGCCCCAAGAATTGAAATTTTACTGTCAATCTTCAGAGTAATCAGCAGAAAATAAAATCCGGCCATAAGCAGGAAGAAATAATTTGCAGGCAGAGGCAGACCCAGGGTAAAAATCTTATCAAGAAAACGGACGAGGTTTCCTGTATATTCCACAGAAATCTGGTAAGCCGGCATTCCGCCGAACATTGAATTTGTCCACAGAGCATTGTCACCGGTCTTATCCTTGTAATCCAGGATTTCCTTCGACATACCCTTCCAGTTATTGATATCCGATTGCCGCAATTCCTTCCCGCTAAACAACGGAGCATTATAAAGGAATGTCAGAATAAGAAAGATCGCTATAGCGATGGCATGTGGGAGGTATTTTTTCATCGATACGAATGTAATAAACTATTGAAAATTGAATATTGAAAATTGAAGATTAATCTAAAACAATGAAGAATGATGAATGAAGAATGATGCCGGACAATTTTAATTGAATGTCATTAAATGTTCCTTATTAAATGCGGTTGTTATCAACTAATTAGACCCTGATATTTGCTTAAAAAATGCCAATTGAAGATGAAAATTTAATAAATTCTGAATGAGCAGTTCATTCTTCATTCTTCAATAGCCTTACCTTGAAAGATACAAATTCCTTTCCCCATAAACCTTCTGGAAAAACTCATCTTCCAGGTCCTTGATGAAGTAGATTGCTTCACCGGTTGATTTCATTTCGGGGCCGAGCTCTTTGTTTACATCCAGAAATTTATCGAATGAGAATACCGGAACCTTTATGGCATATCCTTCTTTCTTCGGATTAAATTTAAAATCCTTCACCTTACTTTTTCCCAGCATTACCCGTGTAGCGTAGTTGACATAGGGCTCATCATAAGCCTTTGCGATGAAAGGTACGGTGCGGGAAGCACGCGGATTTGCTTCTATAACGTATACCGTTTCATTCTTAATGGCAAATTGAATGTTGATGAGTCCGACAACCTTCATTGCTTTCGCAACCTTAATGGTGATGTCGTTGATTTGCTTCAGCACATTATCACTTAAATCGAACGGCGGAAGTACGGCGTTGCTGTCACCGCTGTGGATTCCGGCTGGCTCGATATGCTCCATAACTCCGATGATATAAACATCTTCTCCGTCACAAATAGCATCAGCTTCCGCCTCTATCGCCTTATCCAGGAAATGATCGAGAAGTATTTTATTATCCGGAATATCCTGCAGAATCTTTATAACATGCGACTCAAGCTCCTGCTCATTGATTACGATCTTCATGCTTTGACCGCCCAATACATACGAAGGTCTCACCAGCAGCGGAAATCCAAGGTCTTTCGAGAGATCAATACTCTGATCCGCATTTTCAACAACGGCAAATTTCGGATATGGAATATTCAATTCGCGTAAAAGTGTTGAGAACCTCCCGCGGTCTTCGGCAAGATCAAGCGACTTATAAGTTGTTCCTATAATGTTTATGCCATACTTGTCAAGCTTCTCTGCAAGTTTCAATGCAGTTTGTCCGCCTAACTGAACAATGACTCCCTCAGGTTTCTCATGTTCAATTATCTCATAAATGTGTTCCCAGAATACGGGTTCAAAATAAAGTTTATCGGCAATGTCGAAATCGGTACTAACGGTTTCAGGATTACAGTTAATCATGATCGTTTCATAACCGCATTCCTTCGCCGCGAGCACTCCATGAACACAGCTATAATCGAATTCAATACCCTGGCCGATTCTGTTCGGACCTGAACCTAAAATGACGATTTTCTTCTTGTCCGAACTAACGCTTTCATTCTCTTCATCGAATGTAGAATAGTAATACGGAGTCTTCGCTTCGAATTCCGCCGCGCATGTATCAACCAGTTTCCAAACACGCTTAATATTCAGTTCCTGTCGCTTTTTAAATACCTGGCTCTCGAGACAACGAAGCAAATGAGCAACCTGTCTGTCGGCATAACCTTTCTTCTTCGCTTCCATTAAAAGTTCGCGCGGAATGGTGTCAACCGTATATTTTTCGATTTCTTTTTCAAGCTGAATTAATTCCTCCACCTGGCGAAGGAACCACGGATCGATCTTAGTTAGTTTATGAATTTTGTTAAACGGAATTCCGATTTTGAATGCATCGTAAATATGAAACAATCTGTTCCAGCGAGGGAATTCAAGACTGTCTAAAATCTCATCCTGCTCTCTTAACTCACGGCCATCGGCACCTAATCCGTTGCGGCGAATTTCGAGCGACTGACAGGCTTTCTGCAATGCTTCCTGGAAACTTCTTCCGATACCCATCGCTTCACCAACCGATTTCATCTGCAAACCGAGATGCCTGTCTGTTCCCTTGAACTTGTCAAAATTCCAGCGCGGAACTTTTACGATAACATAATCAACTGTCGGTTCGAAAAACGCTGAAGTATTTTTTGTGATCTGATTTTTTAATTCGTCGAGATTATATCCGATGGCAAGTTTGGATGCAATCTTCGCGATCGGATATCCGGTTGCTTTTGACGCGAGAGCCGATGAGCGTGATACACGCGGATTAATTTCGATGACAATGATTTCCTGTTCGTTGTCCGGATTTACGGCAAACTGAATATTACAACCACCTGCGAAATTACCGATGCCATTCATGCATTTAATGGCCAGATCTCGCATTCGCTGATATGTTGTATCGGAAAGAGTCATCGCCGGAGCTACTGTTATCGAGTCGCCGGTGTGAATTCCCATCGGATCGAAATTCTCGATGGAACAAATGATGATTACATTTCCTGCCGAGTCACGAAGTAATTCGAGCTCGAATTCTTTCCAGCCCATGATAGACTGCTCGATGAGTACTTCATGCAAAGGTGAAGCATGCAGTCCCCTGTTTAAGGCTGCATCAAATTCTTCCTTCGTATTTACGAATCCGCCGCCGGTTCCGCCAAGGGTAAATGAAGGCCTGATTACAAGAGGAAAGCCAATCTCCTGTGCGATCTCTTTGCCTTCAAGAAACGAAGTAGCTGTTCTTCCTTTACATACCATTGCGCCTAATTCAAGCATTCGCAGCCTGAATTTCTCCCTGTCTTCTGTCATGTTAATGGCATCGATATCTACACCGATTATTTTTACTCCATACTTATCCCAGATACCGGCCTTTTGACAATCAATTGCGAGGTTGAGAGCGGTCTGACCGCCCATTGTTGGCAGTACTGCGTCAATCTTATGCTTTTCTAAAATTTCAATTATCGATTTTTTATTCAGCGGCTTCAGATAAATATTGTTCGCCGTGACTTTGTCTGTCATAATCGTGGCCGGATTCGAATTGATGAGTGTTACCTCAATCCCCTCATCCCGCAACGAACGGGCTGCCTGGGAACCTGAGTAATCAAACTCACATGCTTGACCGATAATGATCGGACCGCTTCCGATGATAAGAACAGATTTAATTGAAGAATCTCTCATTTGACGTGGATTGGGCTTATATTTATGAGACTAAGTGACAAAGTGCCTGGAAAGTAGAGGTTTAGGAACGAAATACTCTTCTAATTTCGGCCGCAAAGGTAAGGTGATTCCCGCAATAGGCAATCCGGAATATATTAACAATTCTACATTTATCTTTGCCGAATGCGCGGTCTGATAAGTCATGAGGATTATAAACTTGAGTACTTCATTTTTGGAAGTGGGCCGAAAACAATCATTGCTTTTCATGGATTTAATAACAATGCGCATGATTTCGAAAGTATAGGAGAATTTGCCGGTGACCGGTACACCACTGTTTCAATCAATATTTTCTTTCATGGTGGCAGTTCGGTTAAGGAAAGAATGATTGAAAAAGGGTTTTCCCGGGAAGATCTCAAGACGCTTTTCGCAGACATTTATAATATCAGAAAATCGGATAAATATACCTTGCTTGGCTATAGCCTGGGAGGCAGAATCGTATTAAAGCTACTTGAACTTTTTCCGGAAAAAATTGAAGAGATTATTTTGATGGCGCCTGACGGAATAAAGATCAGTCCGTTTTACCTCTTTTTCAGCAGAACAAAACCCGGCCGTGCACTTTTAAAGCGTGCTGTGAATGATCCTTCTATTTTTAATTCCATTTCCGAATTCCTTAGAAAGACCGGATTAGTAAGTGAAAAGAAATATCAGTTTGCCAAAACCAATTTTGACGACCTGAAACAAAGAGAAAAAGTGTATCAGATTTGGTTGTCGCTTCGAAATGTTTTGTCCGACAAAAATGACATAAAAGCCCTTTTAAAAAAACACAATCTCCGGATTCACCTGTTTTTTGGGAAATATGACAAGATTATTCCGCCTTCGGTTGGCCGAAATTTCAGCAAAGGGGCCGGCAAACACGTCGTTTTCCATGAATTGGAGGAAGGTCACAGGATGATTAAACCCGATATTTTAGAAAAAGTGCTAAAAATTGTGGAAACAAGCGATCAAAAATTTTGACCATTAAAACTAAATACTACCTTTGCCGTCCGCTTTTTTGAAGAAATAATATACAATGAAAAGGACCTTCCAACCTTCGACCCGCAAGAGAAAAAATAAACATGGTTTCCGTGAGCGTATGAGTACAGCTAATGGTCGCCGTGTGATTGCTGCCCGCCGTAAGCGTGGTCGTAAGAAGCTGACTGTCAGCAGTGAGCGTAATAATAAATAGTATTTAGTACTAAGTACCCGATAGGGGGTGAATTACCGGACCTGAAAATTATCGGGTTGTTTGCCGTAACCTACATTCCAACGTACAAAATCATTTTACTTTCGAAATAAGCATCGTTGAACATGGTGCTGATGTCTATTGAAATAACATCTTCTCCGACTTCTTTTATTTCCTCGTTAAGATTTCCACCTTTTAAGAATATCCATCCGTTTCGAACAGAATTATTTCCCCCGGGTTTAACAAGATGATCGGTCCATCGGAGTATTTCGACCATTGGAGCAACGGCCCGACTCACGACAAAATCAAATTTCTCTTTAACCTCTTCTGCCCTGCTTTTTATGGCGCGTACATTCTTTAACTGAAGCGCATTTACGATTTCATTGACTACCGTTATTTTCTTGCCGATTGAATCGACTAACAAAAAATCTGTCTCAGGAAAAAAAATGGCTAGAGGAATTCCCGGAAATCCGCCTCCGGTGCCTATGTCAATCACCTTTGTTCCGGGCACAAATGTGACGAACCTGGCAATGCTTAATGAATGAAGAACGTGATGCAGCATTAACTGATCAATGTCCTTTCGCGAAATCACATTGATTTTTTCATTCCACTCTCTGTACAGATCAGGCAGTCGATCAAAAAGGGATAATTGTTCATTGGTAAGATTTGGAAAATACTTTTTCAGCATTGCATTCATTGGTAATAACAGACGGCAAAGTACAAACAACATTGCAGAATACAATGTCTCTTGGGCCTGATTACCTCAATGAATGATTAATGGTTCTCTCTTAGGCGCACCTTTACCAGGTAAACGACCAGATGATTAATTACTGATACAATCTGAGAAAATGATTTCTTAATCAGCCATACCAGAGAATACATAAAAAGGTAGTTGATAAAAATCAGAAACATCAGAATGCGATAAATTGATCTGCTCACAAAAATTGAAATTGCCTTGATCGTATTCTGACTGAAGTCTTCGGCTTCATCGATCAGATTAAAGGTATAGGCATCTTCTAAAACTCCTTCATTTCTGTAAATGCGATTGATTTCATAATTCCTTTTAACAGTATGCTTTGACATTCTCCTTGTTTATATTGAATGCAAAACTATAGCATATACAAAGTTGGAATGTTAAAATAAGTATACGAATGTGTTAAGAATTGAAGATCGAAAATTGAAGATTTAGGGTTTAATCTAACGATTCTGTCTATTCAAATGTTATGGAAAATGGATTTTTTATTTGAATTCGTTTAGCACTAATAATTTCAAATTATTTCCTTCCAATAATCATTTTAAATCCGGGAATCGATAATGGAGAAATTGGTTTTTCACTTTTAAGTCCGGCCTGCTTTTGCCATTCTTCCATTTCTCTTACTGACCATGTACCCGAGGAACTCGTTAGTGCAAAATACAATCCGGATGTGGCACCAACTACTCCGCCTTCTCCGGGTTTATCGTTTCTTATTAATTCTCCGATAAGATAAATTCCGTTAGGCTTCAAAGCATCTGCGATTTTTTTGGCAAGCATCCTGTTTTGTTCATCAGAAAAATGATGAACCACATTGTTGATCATAATGACATCGTAAACTTCCCTGCCGAGATCATCCGTTAATGCGTTTCCTTCCTTGTATGTAACACGGCCCGACTGATCATACCTGTTTGAAATGGCCTTTGCTGCTTCCATGGCACCGGGTAATTCGAGAATGGTAGATTTCAGTGACGGATTCTTTCTGCAAAGTTCAATTGAATATAAACCATGAGAGCCGCCGATATCGAGCATTTCCGTTGCGCCTTGCGGAACAGGAATTTTGCCGGCAAGTTCTTTTGCAGCATTAACTGAAAGATCGCGCATTCCTTCCTGGTATGCTTCCCACTGATTTTTATCGGTCATTGAATGCAATTCGAGCGGAACTCCCGTGCGCACATAATCTTCGAGTTTACTCATCCAGTCCCATTCATAAATCTGGAAACGGAGCTTGCCAATTAGATTTGAATCATATTCTTTGAGCAACCATTTTCTGTATTTTGATTTCAAAGAATATTTTTCTCCACTCCAGCTGAGATAACCAATTCCTACCAGGCAATCGAGTAAATGTCTTGTTGCATCGGCATGTGTGCGGCAGTATTTGGAAATTTCCTCTGCCGTTTTGCTGTGTTTTCCCAACGCTTCATAGATACCAAGTTCCGCGCCGGCCATGATAGCACGAGCTGCATTAAATGCCACCTGAGTATCAACTAATGGAAGCGGAGCGAGATTCCCTTTAAGAGCAATCCACTCGATCAGACTTTCGGGTTGAGTTTTAAATTTCATACATACAAACTTAGAAAATTACGGATTACGAATTACGTACTACGTACCAATCAAAAAAATACAATTTACATATTTAAAAAAAACCAAAAAAAAGAATGCCTCTTACAACAGAGCCATTCTTTCTTCGGCTTAAATCTTCAATATTCAATACTCAAATCTGCTCTTCCTGATTCTTCAGAATCTGATACAGAAATTCTCTAGCTCTGAAAAGTTGAGCTTTAACAGTACCAAGCGGTAATTGCAATTCATCCGCTATCTCTTCATATGAACGTTCCTGAAAATATCTGAGTTCCACCAGGCGCTTGTAACGCGGTTTAAGTTTCTCAACAACATCACGCATCAAAATTGCTTTTTGCTTCTTAATCATTTTCTCTTCCGGATCAAGGAGAGGTGATTTAATTTCAAACTGCATTTCCTGACCGCTGTCATTCTCCATATTCTTATCAATAGAGAAAGTGAATTTTCTCTTACGGCGAATAAAATCGATACAGTTGTTTGTCGCAATTTTGAAAAGCCAGGTGCTGAATGCAAAATCCGGCGTATACTGATGTAAATTCTTAAACGCCTTTCCGAATGCTTCGATGGTTAAATCATCTGCATCATCGCGGTTATTTACCATCTTCAACAACATGAAGTAAATGGAATCTTTGTAACGTTGCATCAACTCCGCATACGCTTTCTGATCACCTTTCACGGCAAGTTGCACAAGCTTATAATCAATCTGTGCTTTTTCGGAGAGATTCGGATTTACTTCCATTTTTTTTGTTTAGTTAGGAGATTAGCACTAAAGAACACTGGCATTAGAAACGAATGAAGTACTTCAAGTATTGGATAAGACCATGCAAGATCTTTTTCTTTCAACCTGATGGAGGCTTTATAAATAACCGGGAAACGGCCTAAAATGCTCAGAATATACAAGGCAACTACCATTTTCCAGTCAAATCGCAGAATAAGCAGTAAAATCAGGAGTAGATAAAATCCCAGTACACTTGCATTCGCGACCGATAAAAATATCTGATGGCCGGTTTTATACATTTTTGCCGTTGAAATATGTCTCGCCTTTTGAGTAATCCAGGCACTGAAAGTTTTCTTTGGCTCGGAATAAGTAAATGAATCCTGGTTAAGCTCGACAGCAACATTAGTTCTCGTCGCGTTTTCATTTATAAACAGGTCATCGTCTCCCGAAAGTATATGATTATGTTTTGCAAATCCTTTACTACGAAAGAATACGCTTTTTTGGTAAGAGAGATTTCTTCCAACTCCCATATAAGCACTTCCGCTCAATCCTGAAGAAAGAAATTGCATGGCAGCATAAAACGTATCGAAACGGATAAGCTTGTTTAAAAGTCCGTTCTCATGATTGTAAGCTCCGTAACCCAACACTATTTCCTTGCCCGGCTGATAATTTCTCTGCATGAGCCGGATCCAGTTTTTACCAGATGCACGGCAGTCGGCATCGGTAAGCAACAAAATTTCGTTCGACGCGGCTTTGATTCCCAACGTCAATGCGAATTTCTTACCGTGAGTGTATTTCTCCTGCTCCTTAATCGTAACTATTTTTAGCTGTTGATACTGCTTAGAAAACTCTTCAAGGACTGCTCCTGTCTCATCCCACGAGCAATCGTTTACCACAATTACTTCGTATGAACTATATTCCTGCTCAAGTATTGAAGGCAGATTCTTCCTTAATTGCGCGGACTCATTCCGAGCACAGATAATAACCGATACAGGCTTTTCATTTCCTGATTTTCCACTCTCATGGTAAAATGCCAGCCTTCTGTAATGCAGCCAGTAGATACAGAGTTGGACGAATGCGAAGAATGCGAAAATGCAGAACAGCACATAAGCTAAATCAATTGTCGAACTCATACATAACTACCCTCTATTCCGGAATTTACCATTGTTTACAAATGTAAAAGTGACTATGATATCAAAGTGTCTATCTTTGGGGAGATATTAACGTCAGATTGTTAACTGAAGAATCGTATTTATCTGGCTTTGACATCCATCTATGCTTATGAAATTCAACATTACAAACACCGACAAAAATTCAAAAGCCCGGGCGGGTGAATTGCAAACTGATCATGGAAAAATACTTACACCCATTTTTATGCCTGTTGGAACGGGAGGAACAGTTAAAGCGGTTCATCAGAACGATCTGAAAAACGATATAGGTGCGCAAATTATACTCGGAAATACATATCATTTGTATCTGAGGCCGGGATTAAAGGTGCTTCAGGGAGGCGGCGGACTGCATAAATTTATGAACTGGGACCGACCGATTCTTACAGATAGTGGTGGTTATCAGGTATATTCGCTGGCCGACTCGAGAAAAATAAAAGAAGAAGGTGTGTCGTTTACTTCACATATCGACGGTTCTAAACATTTTTTCAGTCCGGAATATGCTATTGACATTCAACGTGTCATAGGCGCCGATATCGTAATGGCTCTTGACGAATGTACTCCTTATCCATGCGAATTAAATTACGCCAGAAAAAGTATGGGGATGACTCACAGGTGGCTGGAAAGGTGTGTAAAACGAATGGATTCAACGGAAGGATTGTACGGACATAAGCAGCATCTTTTTCCCATCGTTCAGGGAAGTGTTTACAAGGAACTTCGGATTCAGTCGGCTGAATTTGTCGCTTCGCTGGGCCGCGTTGGGAATGCCATTGGTGGCTTGTCAGTCGGCGAGCCTGCAGAAATTATGTATGAGATGGCCGAAGCTGTCTGCAACATTCTTCCGGCCGACAAACCACGCTACCTCATGGGCGTGGGAACTCCTGTCAATCTCCTGGAAAACATCGCTCTTGGTGTAGACATGTTCGATTGCGTGATGCCCACACGAAATGCCAGAAACGGAACGCTGTTTACCAAAAACGGTGTCATGAATATGCGAAATGAAAAATGGAAAGAAGACTATTCCCCGCTTGATCCTGACGGAACTTCTTTTGTTGATCAGTATTATTCGAAAGCGTATGTAAGACACCTGGTTATCAGCAAAGAAATTCTTGCCGCACAAATTTGCACACAACACAATCTGGCTTTCTATCTTTGGCTCGTCACTGAGGCACGCAATAAAATCATGGACGGCACATTTACCGAATGGAAAAATAAAATGGTTGTAAATCTTGCACAGAAAGTATGACGAGTCCGCTTAAAATTCTTGACCGGTACATCATACGAAAGTTTTTAGGGACATTCTTTTTCTCGCTGGCTTTGATAATTGTCATCGCCGTGATTTTTGATATTTCCGAAAAACTGGATGACTTTATCGAAAGAAAGGCTCCGTTATCAGCAATTGTTTTCGACTACTATTTTAATTTCATTCCGTATTTCGCGAATCTCTTCGCTCCTCTTTTTGTATTTATATCGGTTATCTTTTTCACATCGAGAATGGCCGCGAATGTGGAAATCATTGCCATCATAAACAGCGGTGTCAGCTTTCGCAGATTGCTTTATCCCTATTTTCTCGGGGCCGGATTACTTGCCGCTATTTCATTTTATTTTAACGGATGGGTAATTCCTCATTCGAATAAAATCAAACTTGATTTCGAAAATGCCTATATTAAGAATCCGGTAGTATTTAAAGACCGCAACATTCACCGGCAAATAAGTCCGGGTGTTTTTATGTATCTCGAAAGCTATAATAACACCGACAACACCGGATTCAGATTTTCACTCGAAAAAATTGAAGAAGGAAAACGAACCTGGTTTCTGAACTCGGACCGGATCCGCTGGGACAGCCTTTCGGGGAAATGGAGAATTGAAAATTATTACATACGAACCATCAATGGTTTTCGCGAGACACTTACTACAGGATTAAAGATTGATACTGTTCTTAATATAAAACCCGCCGACTTTAAACGAAGGTTGAATATTATTGACGCCATGGATAATAATGCATTAAATAAATTCATTCGTGAAGAACAATTGCAGGGATCGGCGAATGTGACGGTTTTCCTTGTCGAAAAATACAGGAGGATTGCATTGCCTTTCTCAACTTTCATTTTAATGCTGATCGGTGTTTCTTTATCTGCCCGAAAAGCAAGAGGAGGCATAGGCGCACAACTCGGATTAGGGATGGCATTGAGCTTTGTATATATTCTGTTCATGCAAATCTCAAATACATTTGCAATTAACGGAACGATTCCGCCAATAATCGCCGTCTGGATACCGAATTTAATTTTCGCGATAATTGCGGGGTATCTTTTGAAAGTAGCTCCGAAATAAATTACGGATTAATTTTTTACCAATTGCATAACAGCCGAAGAGCTGTCATCAGTCAGTCGGATGTAATAAATTCCGTTTGGCTCATTCAGTTCGACCCGAATTGAATTTTCGCCTACATTAAAGATGTACGTCTCGTTCAAAACAATTTTACCGGTTACATCACTGATCCTCACCTCTACTGCTTTTTGACGTGAGGAGATTGCATTTAAATGGAAAGATCCGGAAGAAGGATTTGGCACAACAGAAACACTGTTAGCCAGGCTTTTTTCAGGAACACCGAGACATGCATCCACCATTACGGTTTGCGTATCAGTCGAAACACAACCGGCATTATCGGTCAGACTGTAAACAATTTCATGAGAACCAATGCCTGCAACTGAAGGATAGAATCCGGAACTATTCATACCGGGTCCGCTAAATGTTCCTCCCGGGATGTTAGGGAAAAGAATAACGGGAGTATTGTAGACACAATACATTGTATCAAGTCCGGTGAAACTTACAGGAGCAGGAGTGTTTAACAGGACGACGATTGAATCGGTGCTTGGACAACCCTGGTTAGTTACGGTAACATAATAAGTACCTGCCTGCGAAGCTGAAAAATAGGATGTCGTTGCAACAGAAGTTGAGTTATAAGACCAGTCGTATGTTGATGAAGTATCATCAGGAACACTTAAAAAGGCAAACCCCGCACCGCAATCAGATATTGTATCCTTACCAAAATTTATGGTTGATACAGGCGCACAATTTGCGGAAGTAATACGCATGATTTTATTTCCCGAGCTTGTCAGATAAATTTCACCGTGACTGTCTTCACCAAATCCTGTGATACTAGACGCGCCGAGTGAACCGAGATTAGTATTAATATATCCACCCATGCCATCGGCTTCAAGATATTGTAACTGAGAGTTACAATAATCAGCATAAAAATATTTACCATAAAGCTCCTGGTATTTTGAGCCACGATAAATATAGCCACCGGTGATACTGCAATATCCGCCCGGACTGTGATTATATTCATGTACGGGAGGTTCATAAAAATTATAAGGCTGGCAGCTTGTGCTTGTTGTGTACTGATTACTTCCTTCCCAGCATTTCCATCCGAAATTTAAACCGGAAGCCGTTCCATATGGTTCGTGATCTACTTCTTCGACCAATCCTTGTCCAACATCACCGATCCATAAATCACCATTAGCTCTGTCGAAACTAAATCGCCATGGATTACGCATTCCGAGCGCCCATATTTCGGGACGACCCTGAGTCGTATCATTCGCATACATATTTGTTGGAGGAATATGATAATCCGGATAAGAAGGATCAACTTCAATTCTGAGCATTTTTCCTAAAAGAGAATCGGGATTCTGAGCACGGTTACCCGGATCGCCGCCCGAGCCTCCGTCACCTGTTCCTATATACAAATAACCGTCTTTTCCAAAAGCCAGATGGCCTCCGTTATGATTTGAGAAAGGCTGATAAATTTTCAGCAGCTTTTCTTCGCTATTTGGATCGGCCGAATCGGGTGTTGCCGAATCAACATGAAAGCGTGAGATTTGTGTATCATCATCTAACCCTGTATAGTTCACATAAAAATATCCCGACGTTAAAAAGTCAGGCGGAAATGCAAGACCAAGTAATCCCTGCTCACCACCAGATTTTACGCGGGTATGAATATCAAGAAACAAATCAGGTCTTCTGATTCCGTTCGGATCGCAAATGGAAATATATCCTGCCTGTTCAACGATAAACAGTCTGTCATCTCCACAGTTCTTGATGTCTACGGGAGATGAATAACCTGTAGAGAATGTAACGACAGAAATTTGTGCGTTGGTGATTAATCCGGCAAATACAGTTGCCAGCAATAAGTATATTCTTTTCATGTTGAACAGCGATTAGAGGGCTATTCAACAAAAATAGAAAGAAACTTGATAAATGAAAATTGAATATTAAAAAATGATCTTAGCCACAAATACAGCTATTGCTGAGATTAATATCGCATCAACAGCTAAGAGTACGTAAAGAGAAACAGGAATATGATTGCTTTTAGCTGAATTTGCTTCCTCTTCCATGTGATTGTAACTAACTACAGGCTCGTTTTTCATAGTATTTGGTTTTAGAGGATATTACGGCGACATCCGGGCGTGGTAATTGAAAAAACTCCCGAATTCTTACAGTTGCAATTTTTAGCCATAAAAAGCACTGTTTGTAACGTCTTTTAGGGATTAGAAATTGTTTCTGTTTTTTTTCGCAAGTTTGCCCTTCACAATTGAACCAAAATATGAAGCTTACCGGCGAGGTATTAATGATAGAACCAAAGGGATTTTCCTTTAATCAAGAAACTACCGACAATTTCTTTCAGAATAAAGCTGCGCTTCAGGCTCCGGGTGAAGCAGCAATGCGCGAATTTCAGGATCTGAAAAAGAAATTAATGGCTGCCGATATTAATGTAAATGTCTTTAGTCCGAAAGCCGGCACCCCTGATGCTGTTTTTCCGAATAACTGGTTTTCGACTACTCCTTCGGGCAAGCTGATTCTTTATCCAATGATGGCCCCTAACCGGCGGAAAGAAAGAAGCATAGAAATCATTGAAAGACTGAAAAAAAATTATCCGGAACTGATCGATTTGTCGGCACTGGAAAATACTGAAATATACCTGGAAGGAACAGGAAGCCTTGTCATTGATCATGAAAAGAAAATCGCTTTTGCCGCTCTTTCGCTTCGTACAAATAAGGAGGCTTTAAAAGAATGGTCAAAGAAAGTTGGCTATGAAGTCTTTTCATTTACCGCAAAAGACAAGAATAACGAAACCGTTTATCATACGAATGTTGTTTTAACGCTATGCGATGGATTCGCAATCTTTTGCGATGAGGCAATAGCTGACGAAAAGGAACGATCCAAAATCATTGAAAAGCTGTCGGAAGATCGCGAAGTCATTCGGATCTCTTTGGATCAAATGCATTCTTTTTGCGGAAATTGCCTGGAGCTTAAAAACGAATCGGGCCGGAAATTTTTAGTGATGTCGGCCTCCGCCTATAACGCATTTACCGAAAAACAAAAAAGTACTTTTATCAAGTATACAACAATCATCTACTCTCCTCTCACTACAATTGAATCCATTGGTGGTGGCAGCGCAAGGTGCATGATTGCTGAACTTTTCTAAGAATATACTTCATGCTTTAATGGAACATTTTTCTACCTTTAGGGCTGAAAATACAGCATCACATGAAGTCAAAATTTACTCTGCTAATTATATTTCTTATTTACGGGTACAAGGTCAACGCACAGGTCAACTGGGCCGACAATATCGCTCCGGTTATTTACAAGAACTGCAGTTATTGCCATAATTCGGTCGGAATCGCGCCATTTGAATTAATGAGTTACTATGATGCTGTTGATAATGCAAACGATATTGTTGATGCCGTTCAAAATAAAACCATGCCTCCATGGCCTCCGGATCCGAATTATCACCGCCTGGCTTATGAACGAATATTAAGTCAGCAGGAAATCAACGATATTACTGACTGGGTCAATAACGGAATGGCGAGAGGAGATTCAACACTTGAACCTGCACCACCCGTTTTCAATCAGACCGCCCAGATTTCCAATCCGGATGCGATCTTCTCCGCGCCGGTTTACACAGTTAACACCGGATCAAGTGACCTGTACAGGAACTTTGTTATCCCTACGAATTTTTCCGTCACACAATTTCTGACAGCCATCGAAGCAGTGCCGGGCAACAGAAGCATTGTTCACCACGTTCTGATTTACTCTGACAGCACGAATGTTCCCGCAACATTAGATGCGCAGGATCCGGGACCGGGTTATACAAATCTTTCGGGAACAGGATCACAGGCTTCGAAACTGATTGGCGCCTGGGTACCGGGACAATCTCCTTATTATACTCCGAACGGAATGGGAATTAGTCTTCCGGCTAACTCTAGTATTGTTGTTCAGATTCATTATCCTGAAGGCCTGACCAATGAAATTGACAGCACAAAACTATATCTGAAACTAAGCACAGCGCCATTGCGCGAGATCAGCATCAATACTCCGTTGAATCACTATCAACTCGACAATGGATGGCTGATAATTCCGGCAAACACAGTACAAACATTTACCGCGCATTATACAGTGCCTGTAGATCTTTCCGTGCTGAGTGTCGGTCCGCACATGCACTTAATCGGCAAAAGCATTCGCAGTTGGGGAATTACTCCGTCGAATGACACAATTCCATTCATCGATGTTCCAAACTGGGACTTTCACTGGCAGGGTTATTATGCTTTCCGGAATGTGATTAAAATTCCGGCCGGAACAGTATTGCACTCGACTGCCACGTATGATAACACTACCAATAATCCGCATAATCCAAGCAACCCACCACAATTAGTCACATTAGGTGAGGCGACAACTGATGAAATGATGCTGGTGTATTTTAGTTACACCCCTTATCAGTCCGGCGATGAATATATAGTCATCGATTCTACGTTGCTGAATACTTCTACCCAGGAGATTCCAAATTCAATCGTTTCTACACTTCAACTTTACGAATTGGTTCCGAATCCGGCATCAGATAATCTCTCTTTCCAGTATTTCGTACCTAAAAACGGAACCGTGAAAATTTCCGTGCTTGATATGCATGGAAAAATGGTTTCTGAAAATTCTCTGGGTCTGGCTGCTGGCATTTCGACTTCTAAAATTGACGTCGACGGACTTGCATCAGGAATTTATTTTCTGAGATTAGAGAACGAGGGAGTTGCGAGAGTGAAGAAGTTTGTGGTTGAGTAGTGATCAGCTTTGAGCTGTTAGCCAACAACAACTACTTGCACGAATTCTGATTCAACTCCTCCAGTTGTTTTTCAAAATCTTCCGGACTCAAATATCCGTCAGCTACTCGTTTTGACAGTTCACTTTCTTTTTTCTCGTCTACGACGACTCTATCCACTTTTTTACCGATGAACCAGGCGATTTGTGTTCCGTAATGCCACATTGATAAAGAATCTGCACTGGCTTTATCAACTCCAATAAATACAACGCTATCGGGCTGACCGGCTATTTTTATGACATCCTCAGGCGTCATACCGTGTTTGACGGTTTTGCAAATCTGGGAATGGGCTTCCCGTGCGAAAAAAATTAACAATAATATCGTTAAGTACTTTTTCATGAGCATATAACTAAGTTGCTAAGTTAATGTAAAAAATGAATTTTACCTTAAATCAGATCCTGCAAGAGTTATTTTTGTTTTGTAAATATTATTTTATACCTTTAAGTATAATACTAATAGGTATAATACCAAAGAGTGTAAATATCCGGCAAAATGGAATCTCCCTTTCAATATGGAAAAACTGTACTTCAAAGTGGATTTATCAACCGCAAAGAAGAGTTGGCAAGGTTGCGAATGAACTTCGAAAGCGGAATCAATACGATAGTTATTTCGCCCCGTCGATGGGGAAAATCATCACTGGTTAACGAATCGGCCAGGTTAATGAGTAATAATGATAAGTCTATTCGCTTTTGCTTTATTGATATGTTCTCTATACGAACTGAAGAGGAATTTTATGAAGCACTTGCTAAAACCGTAATAAAAGCCGGATCGGGTAAACTGGAAGACTGGCTTCAGAACGCAAAAAACTTTTTTAAGAACGTCGTTCCGAAATTGTCAGTCACGGTAGATCCTGTAAACGACATAGCCCTAAGTTTCGACTGGAAGGAAGTTATGAAACACCGGAATGAAATTCTCGATTTGGCTGAGGTATTAGCAGCAAAAAAGAAAATCCGATTAATAATATGTGTCGACGAATTTCAAAACATTGAATATTTCGTGGAAGGAGATTCATTCGAGAAAATTCTTCGCTCACGTTGGCAGCATCACCAACATGTTACTTATTGCCTGTATGGAAGTAAACGTCATATGATGAACAATATCTTCAATGGAGCAAACAAGCCCTTTTACAGGTTTGGTGATGTAATGTATCTTGAAAAAATTAAAATAGATCACTGGGTAAAATTTATATGCAGGGAATTTGCTGCCACAGGAAAGAAAATCGATGAATCATTGGCTGCAAAAATTGCTGAAACTATGAAATGCCATCCATATTATGTCCAGCAGTTAGCCCATCACGTTTGGAACATGACAATAAAAAAAGCTGATTCAGATTCCTTACAGAAATCTCTTGAAAAGATGCTTGAATATAATTCCATCTTTTACCAGAAAGAGGTGGACACATTGAGTAATACACAATTGAACTTCATAAAAGCAATAACCGATGGAGTTGAAAAATTCACCTCCGTAGATGCTATGCAGTCCTATAAACTGGGAACGCCAAACAATGTTACAAAGAACCGGGATGCGCTTGAAAAAAGGGATATCATTGACGTTACAGGTAAAACCATTGAATTACTTGACCCTGCGTTTGAGCTATGGTTTAATAAATATTACTTAAAACGAACCATTAGAATATAAACACGAATTCAAGATTCAAAATAACAAACTCCTTAACTATAAACATCTTGCGAATCTCAAAACCATTTTTTAGCTTTAATTGAAATTCACTTTAAATGATGAAATATGTTTACTAAAATACTTTCTCTTCTTCTTTTTTTACTTTCGGTTTGCCTGTTTACAAATTCACAAACACCATCATGGGAATGGGCTAAAAATGGAATTACAGGTAATGGCGCTGCAATATACAGCAATTGTTTTGATCCATTTGGGAATGTCTATGTAACCGGAGGCATTTACTGAACGTCCATTAATTTTGATAATCAAACCTTGATTTCAACTCCAACACATTCTTTGTTATTGCTTAAATATAACAGTGCGGGAAATTTACTCTGGGCAAGATAATTGGCTGATTCTCGAAAACCAATAAATCATAATTATACATGATTCCGTTATCAATAAGATAGCTAAAGAAAGAAAATATTTTTTCATTGTTAAATTGATTGAGATTTAACTGATGAAAATGTAAACTAATTTAACTGAATGTTGAATTACTCTGTACTAATTATCCTTCTATTCAAAAAAATTTCTCTTACTCACTCAAAAACTCCATTCAATACATCAAACTTAAAAAAATATCTAACAGACCAACACATGAATTTGGTTAATATTTGTAATATTTTTAAATACAGCTTCATTTTCGTTGATAAAACGAGTGAAATCGAAAGACCCAACAATATACTTCCAATACAATTTCATTTTTACATGATCTAAATCACTTCCACACCCGACCAAAATCAGCTTCCCTGTTTCACTCTGTTGGTAATATTGCGTGAATGGCTCAAACCATAACGAAATTAGTATGTTATCACTGCGGAGATGATTGCAGCGATGAGACAGTTACACTTGATGGCAAAGTTTTTTGCTGCACCGGCTGCAAATTAGTCTACGAAATACTCCAGGAAAACAACCTTTGTTCCTATTACGATTTGAATAAAAGTCCGGGCGTTAAGAACAACAACCTCACCGGCAGACGTTTCAATTTTCTTGACGAGCCGTCCGTTCAACAGAAACTCATCACATTCAAGCGCGGAGACGAAGTACATATTACGCTTCATATTCCGTCTATGCATTGCAGCAGTTGTATCTGGCTGCTTGAAAATTTCAGGAAGATCAACAGCGGAGTCATCAGGTCTGAGGTTAACTTTATGCGAAAAGAACTCCGTCTTGTTTTCGATCAGAGTAAGACATCGCTGCGGCAAATCGCTGAACAACTGACTCAGACAGGTTACGAACCATCTTTGCAGCTCGATGCAATTGAAAAGAAAGTAAAGAAGAAAGAAAACAGAAGCAGGATTATCAGAATCGGTGTAGCCGGATTCTGTTTTGCAAACATCATGATGCTGAGTTTTCCCGAATATTTTTCTTCAGGAAACATAGTCGATCCCGGATTGAAAAGGTTCTTCAATTATGTGATATTGCTGCTTTCCCTTCCCGTATTTTTTTACAGCGCCTCCGAATTTTTCATCAAATCCTATCAGTCAGTCAGACACAAAGCCACTTCGATTGATGTTCCGATAGCTGTTGGTATTGCAGCGATATTTTTATGGAGTGCTTACGAAATTCTGTTTCAGAAGGGTGCGGGATACATGGACAGCGGGAGCGGACTCGTATTCTTCATGCTCACCGGCCGCTGGTTTCAGGATTATACATTTGACTCGCTGGCATTCGACCGTGATTTCAAATCGTACTTTCCGATTTCGGTTACAACTATTAAGAATGGCATAGAAAAGGAAGTTATCGTAAATGATCTCAAAGTCAACGACCGGATAATTATTCGCAATAACGAAATTATACCCGTTGATGCCTTACTTTTAAAAGGTACGGCAAACATAGACTACCAGTTTGTCACCGGTGAATCGATTCCGGTTTCACACCAGACCGGGGAAACGATATTCGCAGGGGGAAAACAAACAGGGAGTATCATCGAGCTTCAGGTGACGAAAGAAATTTCGGCAAGCAACCTTTCACAGTTATGGGACAGGGATTTTGAAAAGAAAGCAATCAGCGGCTTCGAAAAAATTGTCGAAAGCATTAGCAAATGGTTCATTGTTGTTGTGTTGTTAATTGCATTTTCCGCAGGCGCATACTGGTTCAATACCGACATCACCAAAGCCATTCGCGCTTTTACCGCCGTACTTGTGATTGCCTGTCCGTGTGCCCTTGCCCTATCCGCACCGTTTACCTATGGAAATATCCTGCGAATTCTCGGTCGAAATAAAATATATCTCCGCAACTATAAGGCTCTTGAAAAACTTGCCGATGTAAACGTGATAGTATTTGACAAGACGGGTACGCTTACTAAAAACAATACAACCGACATAAAATTTAAAGGGAAGAGTTTATCTGAAGAAGAAAAAAAACTAATCTATTCAGTAGCCCGACAGTCATCGCACCCACTCAGCAAGCTTCTCAGCAATGAACTTTCATCGAATGGCTTCTACCCTGTTTTCGATTATCATGAAATTACCGGTCAGGGCGTCGCGGCCATTGTGAAAGATCAAGTGATCCGCATCGGCAACATGAATTTTGCCGGAATCGACGGAGAAAAAACAGATGATAGCACCAATGTCTATGTCTCTATTGATGAAAATGCAGTTGGTTTTTTCACTTTTAGCAATACATACAGGGAAGGCATTAAAGAACTTGCAAAAAAACTTTCTGAAAATTCTTATGCCACGGCAGTTTTAACAGGCGATAATATTTCCGAAAAAGAAAATCTCACAAGACTTTTTTCGAATAAGGCCGAACTTCGTTTTAATCAGTCGCCGCAGGATAAACTCTCATTTATCAAAGTCCTGCATCAGAAAAAACTGAATGTCATGATGATCGGCGACGGACTGAATGATGCGGGAGCGCTTTTAGAAAGCGATATCGGAATGTCCATTACCGATAATACGAATTCATTCACACCTGCCAGTGATGCCATTGCCGATGCATCTAAACTGACAAAACTGCCAAAGCTGCTCTCCTATTCGAAATCCGCGGTAAGAATCATCATTATTAGCTTTATCATATCACTTCTTTACAATTTCGTCGGACTCTCATTCGCAGTAACCGGAAAACTATCCCCATTGATAGCTGCCATTCTAATGCCCATAAGTACGATTAGCCTGGTGCTTTTTACGGTTGTTAGCAGTACGATTAAGGGGAAGATGTTGGGGTTTAGGTAGGATTCAATTATGAATTATGAATGACGAATTACGAATATAATATTTCAATAAAATAAATTAAGAATTGTACTCCAAAAGTCATTGGTATGCAATTCGTAATTAAAAAATTGATAATTATTATTCGTCATTCGTAATTCGTAATTCGTAATTCGTAATTAAAAAAATCATGACATAAATCATCCTCCCCCCTATCCACCGTCATGTATCAAAAATTCTCCAAAATTTAAGTTTGCGACCATAATGAGCGTTTTCATCATATTAATTACCGCAAGTTTATTAATGGCCCTGGGCTTCCTCATATCATTTTTCTGGGCTGTGAAAAACGGACAATATGAGGATGATTACAGTCCGTCGGTGCGAATGCTTTTTGATGATGATAAACCGAAAGAAGAAGAGAAAACTAAATAACCACATAAAATTATTTAT
>CAZAON010000448.1:0-2509 GCA_964486655.1 uncultured Flavobacteriales bacterium | reverse complement strand
GAGGCATGTACGTTGGTGCTGCTGGCGACGGGACAGTTTTGAAGAGAATTACTAAAGACTAATTACTAATTACTAAAGACTAATTTTTATTACTAATAAAATTAATTACAAATTAGTCCAGACATAACTGAAGTTTTTTTTCATCGAACGGTCTAAAACTAAAAAGCTCCTGAAAAAATTCAGGAGCTTATAATCAGTAATTTATAATTTGATAATTGTATTCGTAATTCGTAATTCGTTCCCGAAAGCTATCGGGATCGTAATTGAATTACGCTTTCTTTTCCTCAATACGAGCCTTCTTACCTGATATATCACGCAGATAGAAAATTCTCGCACGACGTACGATACCTCTTTTGTCTACACTGATCTTGTCAATCTTTGGTGAAAGAAGAGGGAAGATACGCTCAACTCCAACTCCGTTAGAAATTTTTCTAACTGTGAATGTCTGTGCATGTCCCGATCCCTTGCGTTGTAAAACAACACCCTGATATTGCTGGATACGCTCCTTGTTACCCTCAATAATTTTATAATATACGGTGATCGTATCGCCGGCTTTGAAATCCGGTAAATCGCGTTTTGGAACGATAGAATCAGCTGCTGCTTTAATTAAGTCCATGACAATGAGTATTTTAGATTACCGGTTTCCAATATTTTACCGGATTTTTTGGGAGTGCAAATATAGAAATTAATTGAACTTAACCATGCAATTTCTCAGCTTTTTATGAAAAAAATTACTCGGAAATCAGTCCGGGACGCCTTTCCCGGGTCCGGGCAAGTGATTGTTCATGCCTCCAGTTGGCAATATCTGCTGCATGGCCGGAAAGTAACACGGGAGGGACCTTCATTCCGCGGAAATCGGCCGGACGGGTATAGACCGGTGGGGCGATGAGGTTGTCCTGAAACGAATCGGATAGGGCGGAGGACTCATCGTTTAACACCCCGGGCAGGAGTCTGACAATGGCATCGGTCAAAACAGCCGCTGCCAGTTCGCCCCCGGAAAGGACATAATCTCCAACCGAAATTTCCCTGGTAATAAACTTCTCCCTGATCCGTTCGTCCACTCCCTTGTAATGACCACATAAAATGATGAGGTTCTTCAAAAGAGAAAGACGATTTGCCAATGGCTGGGTCAGGAGTTCGCCATCCGGACTCATGTAAATGACCTCGTCATATTTTCTTTCCGACTGAAGCGATTCTATACATGCGGCGATTGGTTCAATCATCATGACCATTCCTGCGCCGCCACCGTAAGCGTAATCATCCACGCTCTTGTGTTTTCCTGTTGCCCAGTCACGAATGTTATGAACATGGATTTCCGCAACCTTATTATCCTGCGCGCGCTTAAGAATTGAATGGCTGAATGGGCCATCAAGTAATCCGGGTACGACTGTTAAAATATCAATTCGCATGAAGAATAAATTTAACGGATCCTGTTCAGGGTTTTTGAAAGATCCGACAATACTTCTTTCTGATCCTCTATCTCCTTCTTTTTTGCAGGAATATTTGTATTAGTATTCAGGTCAAATTTCTTTTGTAAGTCATCTATCTGACTGTTGTTCTTGTCGATATCACTTTTCAAAGATGCAATTTCATCAATCAGTTTATTTTTTTCCTTCTGAAGTTGTTTTAGTTTTTTTTCTTCGTCCAATTTCTGATCGGAATTGGTCATGTCTTTTACAATTTCTGTCTGCTGATCAACTTCACCTTTTTTAGTTTCCAGGTTATCTTCGTTCGCCGATATCTGTTCCTGAAAACGCGCAATATTATTCTTACCGGAGTTAATTCTCTTTGTGCAGTTTTCATTTTCGCGTTCCATTCTCCTCAGATCTTCCTTCAACACACTCAATTTCTTCTGTTCGGCTGTCAGTTCATTTACAACAGAATTTCTGTATTGATTTACCGCGAATGTTCGCATGTATGATTTTATTCCGCCGTCAACCGAAGGATTCACATCAGAAGTAATAAATGAATCTCGTAACATGACAAACACCGAAAGTGTTGCTCCCGTTATTCCGCTTGCGGCAGGTGTTACTTTCGAATAAATTGTAATGGAATCGGGACAGATGTCTGATAAAATTGTTTTTGCCAATATCAGCTCATTTTTCTTTTCACTTACATCAGACTTCCCGTCATTCTTCAATTGTTTTTTCCAGATGCTTTGGATGTCTTTATAGCCGGCTTTTGGAATATAAACTGAATACCCCGGCTTATATCCTTTACTGATTGTTTCGTGTATTTCCTTTACCGATAAACTGTCCTGGGCAAAGGTTAAATTGGCCGAAAGGACCAACAATGCAATTAATACTCTCATAGTTTTCTAATTCAGGCGCAATTTACTCAAGTCAGGGGTTAATTACCTAATATTACTTAAAACTCATTGGCCCGGTGAAGTGATGCCTTTTAAGCAGGCTCCTGATTAATTCGATTATCTTAAATCAGCGCCGTATGATTATCTTCGCGGCAATGAAAAATTTGAAAGTGGCAATAATCAGAGAGGGTAAAAAGCCCC
>CAZAON010000447.1:0-11858 GCA_964486655.1 uncultured Flavobacteriales bacterium | reverse complement strand
GCTCTTGTTTTACAGAAAATGAAAAAGACTGCCGAAGATTATTTAGGCAGCGAAGTAACAGAAGCGGTTATTACCGTTCCTGCATACTTTAATGACAGTCAGCGCCAGGCTACGAAAGAAGCAGGCGAGGTGGCCGGATTAAAAGTATTACGAATCATCAACGAACCTACGGCAGCATCGTTAGCATACGGATTGGATAAGAAAGGTAAGGATGAAAAGATTGCCGTGTTTGACCTTGGTGGCGGAACATTTGATATTTCAATTCTTGAATTAGGAGAGGGAGTATTCGAAGTAAAATCTACCAACGGTGATACTCATCTTGGTGGTGACGATTTCGATCAGAAGATCATCGACTGGCTGGCTGATGAATTCAAAAAAGATGAAGGCATTGATCTCAGAAAAGATCCGATGGCTCTTCAGCGTTTGAAAGAAGCGGCAGAGAAAGCGAAGATTGAACTTTCAAGTTCGACAACTACTGAAATCAATCTGCCATACATCATGCCGGTTGACGGAATTCCGAAACACTTAGTAAAGAATTTAACACGTGCGAAGTTCGAACAACTTTGCGATGATTTAATTCAGCGCACACTTGCTCCATGCAAGAAAGCTCTTGCAGATTCAGGTCTTCAGGCATCACAAATTGACGAGGTTATCCTTGTCGGCGGATCAACACGTATTCCCGCGATTCAGCAATTGGTTGAAAAATTCTTCGGAAAAGTTCCGCATAAAGGAGTGAATCCGGATGAAGTAGTTGCAATAGGTGCAGCAATCCAGGGAGCAGTACTCACAGGTGAAGTAAAAGACGTACTTCTTTTGGATGTTACACCGCTTTCACTGGGTATTGAAACAATGGGCGGAGTAATGACGAAGCTGATCGAATCGAATACAACTATTCCTACTAAGAAAAGCGAAACGTTTTCAACAGCATCAGACAATCAGCCTTCCGTTGAGATTCACATCTTACAGGGCGAACGTCCGATGGCTAAAGACAACCGCACAATCGGTCGATTCCACCTGGATGGAATTCCGCCGGCACCACGCGGTATTCCGCAAATCGAAGTTACATTCGACATCGATGCAAACGGTATTTTACATGTAACCGCGAAAGATAAGGCGACAGGTAAATCACAGAATATCCGGATTGAAGCATCATCAGGATTGAGCGATGCGGAGATCAAGCGAATGAAAGAAGAAGCAGAAGCAAATGCTGAAGCGGATCGTAAAGTGAAAGAGGAGACTGAGAAAGTTAACCAGGCCGATTCACTGATCTTCCAGACTGAAAAGCAGCTCAAAGATTATGGAGACAAACTTTCGGCTGATAAGAAAGAAGCGATTCAGAAAGCGCTGAGTGAATTAAAGGATGCGCATAAAGAAAAGAATCTTACTGCTATCGATACTGCAAGCGCAAGTCTGAACGCTGCATGGCAGGCAGCATCTGAAGAGATGTACAAAGCGACACAGGGAGAAGCAGCAGGTCAGGCCGGAGGACAACCGGGCGGACAGGAGCAGGGCGGAAGTCAGGCGAAGAATGATGCTGAGGTAACTGATGTGGACTTCGAGGAAGTGAAAAGTGATAAGAAGTAATTAATTTAAATTACAAATTACAAATTACAAATTACGGGGGCTCCGAAAGATTCGGGGCCCTTTTTTTATTTAGGGATGAGTCATTTTATTTGCCTGCAAACTCCAAAAACAAGTTATAATAGGCAGTAAAGTCATCAAATTGTAAAGTCAGGTAATTTGTCCGGATTATTTAATTACATGTTGCAACATCTATCGGAAGAAATTGTATTTTTGCGGACTACATAACCAATACTAACCTAAACCTATTATGAAAAAATTGATCATGGCTATTGCCACATTCGCATCTATATCAATTGCTCAGGCAGATACCCTGAAATTTGATGCAGTGCATTCTTACCTCGGATTTTCGATCGGACATCTCAGTGTTTCCGAAGTAAGAGGTTCGTTTAAGATGACAGATGGTGTTATTGTTAAAAAGGGCGATGACTTTACAGATGCCCAGATTACAATGACTATTGACATGAATTCTGTTGACACAGATAACGACAAGCGTGATGATCATTTGCGTACGGCAGATTTCTTTGATGTTCAAAAACATCCTGTGGCAAATTTCAAGAGTACATCCTGCAAGAAGACAGGAGACCAGAAATACACTCTGACAGGTGATTTCACCATGCATGGTATAACTAAACCGGTAACTCTGGAAATGACAGTTAAAGCCGGGATCAATCCGAATAACAACAAACCGATTTTCGGATTAAGAGTTTCGGGAACGATTAAAAGAACAGACTATGGTATTTCAGCATCTACGCCAAATGAAATTCTGACTGATGAAGTTGCTATTTTAGCGAACCTTGAGTTTGGCAAAGAGTAAATTATTGAATATTGAAGTCCCGAATTTTCGGGAGAATATTGAAGAATGGGAGCCTGCAAATTTTTTGCGGGCTTTTTTTGTTTAATTCTTGTATCGTCGCAATTGAACTTGTAATTGTTCAAAGGTGAAGCGCCTGAGTTTTCGATAACATTCCGTAAGGGTAGTAATGATTTTCCTTTATAATCAAGCCGGTTCTATGAAGTATTGTTAAGTGATCGAAATCCACTTTCTGGGTTGATTCGTTGGTGACGTAAACATACAAAAATCCGTTTTCGGGTGCGGGATTAATGATGGACGAAGTTGCGCGAGAAAATTTTACCACCATGATGCGAAATTTCTAAGTCGCGCTATAGAAATCGCCGAACCCCAGGATCCTTAATGCCCATTAAATAATTTAAATTATATTCGTGTAAAATTAGCTTGATAAAATATATTTACATTCTTAGAGTTGTATTATTACTTATGTATAGACTACTAAATTTTAGCACATTTAATTTTAAGTTTTTATATTCTGTTTTATTTTGCTCTCCTTTATTCACAATGGCACAGGAAATCAATAGAATGCCAGTAGTTAATCTGGAAACATTTGATAGGAAAGAACTTGCAGATTCTTCTTTTCATAGTATTAAGGTTTATCGATATATTTATAGTTTAGGGGATACGACTGTAAAACCACATTTATTTTATGCAGCGAGGTTTAATGAGTTTAATAAAATTACTTTTGAAATAAAGAATGCAGATGAAAATGACAGTACTGTTTCTGTTTTTGAATATGACGATTCGAATAATCTTTCAAAAATTATAATTGAAGAACGGAACTATTATGGGCTAAAAAGGACTATTGAAGATTATTTAAAGAATGGGAAAATTAAATATTCTGAATCTTTCGCTACAAAATACAAGGACTCCGTTAAAATTAATTATTTTTATGATGAAAGGCAAAATTTAATAAAAGAGGAAAAACTTACAGGTGATCGAGCATTTATTAGGTTATACAAATACAATGAAACAGATAGTATTATAAGGGAAACTATGATTGATAAAGTAGATAATAAAGAAGATTCAATAATTATTTGTTATGATTATAACAACAGTGGTAGATTGATCCGTAAAACACAATCACCTTCAATTACTTTTTTCAAAACCTATGACAGTTTTTGTAGATCAGGTTCAAGTTATAAAAAAGAGTATACTTATGATTCATTGGGTCAAAGAATTCAAAAATATGATAGTGGTTATGATATAAGAAGGGCTTATTCAAAAGTTAAATACAATGAAAATGGATTTATCGAATATTGGTACGATACTAAAGATATTCTAACTGAAACTAATGTTTATAATTATTACCATTATTACTCCGAGAATCAAACACCAGTTGATCACTTTTTGAGAGAATCATTTAATGAAGCTTCAAGAATCACTTCTTATCTGTCTGAAAAAAGCAAGTTGCCGGATGTAATAAATTATTCACCTAATATTTATGTTAACATTACTTTTATTTTTGAGTATGCTAAGTAATTTATGTTCAACGAAATATTCCACAACTGCTAATCTTTACTTTTTAATACATTTAATTTGCGATGACTTCGTCACGCGATAGTTTTTCGTATTACCAGACGAAGTCATCGCGGGTAAAATGTATTGCTAAAGACAATTGAGAGAGTGCGCGATAGACTTCCCCAAACGCGCAGAAAAGCAAAAAGCCCCGAAAAATTCGAGGCTTTTTAATTTCATTCTTCAATCTTCAATATTTTAGTACTTAACCAATTTCGTCGTACTAATTCCATTCACGCCTCTCACGCTTACCATATATACTCCGGCAGGGAGGCTGGTCAGGTCTAATTCAAACCATGAATCTTTTGCGAAATGTCCCGGAACATTGAAGATTCGGCCGGCAAGATCCATAATTTTAAGATCGCGCATGTTGCCGCTGTTATCTGAAAGGTGAACAAAGGCTTTATCGTTCGCAGGATTTGGAATTAATACAAGTACTGCTTTTGCGGCCGGACTTGGAATATAAGTCGTAGGAGATGCGAAGCATGTTCCAGAAATCAACGTGATGGTTCTTTCCGCATTGCCGTTTACGATGTCGGTAATTTTGCTTATGCAGATAACCGTGTCCGTAACCGCGCTGAAATAAATTCTCACGAGCGCATGTGAAGTACTCTGACGCAGGATTGTTGAATCAACCAGTGAAATGCAAATTACTTCGTTTGTACCGGCGATGAAACGAACATCGGCAGGGAATGCAACCGGATTTACAAGGCTTACCACATTGCTGATGGTAATTCCGCTCATGGTAAACTGGTAAGCCGCTACATTCGAACTTGGATGAAGGATGTCAACATCTACATAGTTCTGTGTAAAGTTTACGTTATTGATAGACAATACTGCAAGTTCAGTCGGATTCGTAACGTTTCTCGGGAAGTTGCAATGATTATGCGCGCTTCCGCTCGGATGCAATGGTCCGCTGCGGCGGCACCAGTTGATAAGAGCCGCATCATAAACTGAAAGTGTCGAGTCACGATTCAGGTCATTGCAGTTTGTCGCGGCAATCTGTGACTGGAACATGTCCATATAGGTGTATACGTCCTGTGAATCGAGTGTGCTGCTTTGATAAACGTCACCGAAAACATCGGGACCATTGCAAACTCCGTTACAATCCGTTTCCGCATTACCACCCGGAACTCCGATACAATCTACATAAGGAGTGCAGGTTGGAAGAATTGAGAATGTAGGCGCAGCAGGAGGGGTGTTGTCAATGTGAATACAAACCTGTGTGGCATTGTTTACATAATTGGTTTCATATCTTCCCATCGCATCCGGTAAATGTTTAGAGTTGATGACAACAGCTACGCGGTAATCACCCGTTGGAACATCTGTGATATCGATCCACTGACATTGTGTACCTGCGCCATACTGATCGTAACAACCGGCAGAAATACCCATGTTGCTGCAACCATACTGTCCTGTTCCGCTGAAACAACCCACATCGATTACACAATAACCGTTTTTATGACCGGCAGGAACCATGTTATTATTCATATCGAATAATCTGTAATCACCATATCCTTCATAATGCGGATGTCCGTGACAATTATTTAAATTGAACATTCCGGGCTGAGTAGACGAATTTCCGATATAGAAATCAAGTGTTCGTATGTTATTGATTCTTGAAGTAAATCTCAATACATAACGCGTACCATAACCAAGCACGCAACCTTCGGCAACGTCACAGGTTGAAGCTGTAGTCGAAGTAAGTGCAAGAGAGCTTACAAAACTTGCCGAGTCGATTTCAAGATCCGGTCCGGCACATAATGGATTCGGGTAATAGATACAACTTGAATCTTCTTCGGTTGCCATCGGACTGTAGTTACATGCGAAAATGTCTGTACAACCTCTAATTCCGCCTGCATAGCTAAATGTAAAGTCTATACTCGACGCACAGGAGTCATTTGAATCTCCGATACGAATGTAATATGTTGTATTCGCCATTAATATTGTACTGACTTCCGCTTGTTCACCGCAATTGCTTGAGTCATTATATCCGAATGTTCCCTGAACGCCTTCAGAATACGGCGGAGTAGGACAGGTCTGGTAAACCCAGACTTTTGTATTACATGTATTCATTCCGCACGTGCTGATTACATAGGTACCGGTTGTGTCCGGAGTGAATGTATACCATGTATTATCATAAGATGCAGTATGAGTTCCATATGCAATTGGCAAAGGACTTGTGCAGTATGAGCCAGGAGGACAGTTTATTGTAGCCTGTGCAGTAGCACCGAATGCATTTCCGCTTGATGTCAGAACGCCGTCAACATAGACATAATAACCACCCGGACTGTAGATACCATCTCCGTAGGAATCATAAATTGTAAAGATGTTGCAATTTCCAATGGGTACGCAAACTGTATCTCCCTCGGAAGAATCGGCCGAGGCGATAATGGTACCCTGATTGTCGGTTATTGTCCATGATACTTCATAGTAATAATTATCGGGTACGATGTGTACAATGATTTCTGTGTTGCCCGGAGGACAGGAAGAATAAAGCTGCATTGTGCTTAGGAAGAGAATGCAGAGGAGGAGAGGTAACTGTTTCTTCATTATGGAGGATTTTTGGAGGACTAAAAATAGTAAAATAACCCGGATTCCTATGTTTTTGAAGATTTTTTGACCCGGATTGCGGGAATTGCGGGTTTTAGGGGTGCTATTATAGTACTCTTTTAGAAGGAGAATGTTACGGAAATGAAGGCTGTTTAATGTCAAAAGGCTTGTGTTTATTGCTGTTTCAGGTAAAAGGTGCCGGAGTGATTAATTTGATTTGGGGGTTAGGGGTTTGGGATTTAGGAGGGGTGGATTTTTTGTTACTTTTCTGACTTCGGTGCCTCATGTAACTTTTATTTTCTCGCGAAGGCGCAAAGAAAATTAAACCACTCTGTTTACCTCTGTTTATTCCGTTTCTCCGTTGTTATTTTTTCTCTGTGTTACTCCATGTAATCCGTGCCTCCGTGGTACCTATTATTTTCTCGCAAAGTCGCAGACACAGTTCAACAAATCTAAATGAAATAACCTGGTCTTTTGTAAAAGTATCTTTTCCCTAATTAATTAAACATAAAAAAATCTCCTGCATTTACGCGGTTGTAATTCTTTGTTTCACAACTGAAATTTGTGTGATGAAATTTTTACTATTTATTTCACTCATATTTTTAGGCAGTGCGGAAAGAGGCTTTGCATGGGGCTTTTGGGGGCATCAGAAGATTAACAGGATGGCATGTTTTACATTGCCGCCTGAATTGTTTTCATTTTATAAGAAGCATATTGACTACATAACGGTTCATGCCGTTGATCCCGATAAAAGAAGGTATTCTGATCCGGCCGAGGCGCCAAGACATTTCATTGACATTGATCATTACCTGCCGAATCCGTTTGATTCCATTCCGCAGAAATGGAAAGATGCAGTTGCAAAGTTCTCAGAAGATTCCCTGAACAAATATGGAATTGTTCCCTGGCAGATCAACAAAGTGTATTATCAGCTTTGTAAGGCATTCACGGAAAGAGATGTATCCCGTATACTTTATTATTCAGCTTCTATCGGTCACTATATTGCCGACTCGCATGTGCCTTTGCACTGCAGTGAAAATTATAACGGACAACTTACGAATCAAACCGGCATTCACGGGTTCTGGGAATCACGATTGCCTGAACTTTTCGGTGATGAATATGATAATTTTGTTGGCAGCGCTGAATATGTCGAAGATGTTCAGGGATTTTGCTGGCAGACTATCAAACATAGTTTTGCCGCACTTGATTCTGTTTTATCATTCGAAAGAATGCTGAATGATGTTTATGATTCAGATAAAAAATATGCGTTCGAAGTTCGGGGAAACCAGATGTTAAGAATGTACAGTAAAGAGTATGCAGCCGATTATCATACAAATCTTGCCGGTCAGGTCGAAAGACGAATGCAGGCTGCAATTCTTGCAGTCGGATCTGTGTGGTATACAGCCTGGGTTAACAGCGGTATGTCGGATCTTCCCGGTATAAGCAGTGAAATTGAAATTCAAATTCCCGCCGAGGAAGTTGTGAAAGTTGATAGCGTGGGGGTGCGCAGGATGAAGAGGGAATGCGAGTAATAAATTACTAATTACTAAAGACTAATTACTAATATAATTTCTAAATTATTAATTACTATTTTTCTTCAGTAATTTTATTGCATTAAGATTCCAACTAATTATTAATTTATTAATTCAATAATTAATATTAGTAATTAGTCTTTAGTAATTAGTAATTAGTAATTAAACAAGCTCTGTTTTCGGAACGCTTGCAGCTTTTCTAACGATCGTCTGCTTACGGTCGGGGCCGACTGAAATAATTGTGATGGGAACTTTTAATTCTTTTTCCAGGAAAGTGATGTAGTCGGCGAGGGCTTTTGGAAATTCTGCTTCGGAGGTAACTCCTGTTAAATCATTTTTCCAGCCGGGAAGTGATTTATAAACAGGTGAAATTTCTTCGTTGACGATGTCGAATGGCATATACTCGACAAGGCCTGTTGACATTTCATAGTGCGTGCAGACTTTCAGTTCGTCGAATCCGGATAAAACATCCGATTTCATCATGATTAAATCGGTAACGCCATTGATCATGATGGCATATTTGAGTGCGGGAAGATCAAGCCAGCCGCATCGTCTCGGGCGTCCGGTTGTGGCGCCGAATTCATTACCGTTTTTTCGCAGCATTTCTCCTGTAGAATCATTCAGTTCGGTAGGGAATGGTCCGCTTCCGACGCGTGTACAGTATGCCTTGAAAATTCCAAACACTTTTCCGATGTGACCGGGTGCGACACCAAGTCCGGTGCAGGCTCCGGCTGTGATTGTATTTGAAGAAGTAACGAACGGATAAGAACCGAAATCGATATCAAGCAATGAGCCCTGAGCGCCTTCGGCAAGAATCGGAGTCCCTTTTGTAATTTCTTTATTGATTACATGTTCGCTGTCGATCAGGTTTAAAGTGCGAATCAGGTCAATCGCTGCGAAAAAATCTTTTTCATAGGCCTGAACATCCTGGTCGAAGTTCATGTTCTTCAGCAATTCGAGATGTTTGTTTTTTAATCGTTCATATCTCTGCATAAAGTCCTTCGCTTCGATATCACCTACACGCAAACCATTTCGTCCGGTCTTGTCCATGTATGTCGGACCAATACCACGAAGGGTTGAACCGATTTTCTCTTTTCCTTTTGAGGCTTCCGAAGCGGCATCGAGGAGACGATGAGTCGGAATTATCAGGTGCGCTTTACGCGAAATGAATAGTTGTTTATTAATATCAACCTTCATTTGTCGCAATGCATCGATTTCTTTTTTCAGAGTGACGGGGTCAATCACAACACCGTTTCCAACAATGTTCATAATACCGTTGCGGAAAATTCCGGATGGTATTGTATGCAAAACATGTTTTATGCCTTCGAATTCGAGTGTATGTCCGGCATTCGGACCGCCCTGAAAACGGGCAACTACTTTATAACCGGGAGTAAGTACATCAACGATTTTCCCTTTTCCCTCATCGCCCCATTGGAGTCCGAGGAGTACATCAACTGCCATTAAAAAATATTTTGAATGATTAAAATGTTATTCAGTTTTGAAACTGACGTATTGCTGCCGGAAGATCATCGGTAATTGTGAAAACTGTATTTAGTTTCGTTATGATGAGTAATTCCTTGATCTTATCACTGATGCAGCATATTGTTGTATCGCCTCCGTTCTTTCGGCTCTTCGTGAGGATGTTCACTAAAACATTCAGACCGTTACTGTTCAGGTAACGAAATGCTTCCATTGAAATAACAAAACTGTTGATTCCTTTGCTAATCATTTCCTGAATTTCATCCAGCAAAGGAGTAGCCTGATTTTTATCAATGAGGTTCCCGCTCATTTCAACGATGGCATACGTGCCCTTGTTGATGATTTTATAATTAAAGTCCATGGGTGTGAAAATACAATAATCAATTACGAATTACGAATTACGAATTACGAATTTTCACACCAGGCTATTAAATTGAAAAAGGCCAAAATTTAACTAAATTTCAATATTTTTATTAAATTAAACGAATCCAGAAAAGGTATTTACCCCGTAATTCGTAATTTTTTAATTCGTAATTAACTCCTCACCCTGTCTTTTTATACTTGCATTGTCCCGTCTCGCTGAGTTCTCTGCATTTTCCAAAGAGGTTTAGTGAATGTTTGGTAATGTTGAATTTCAGGATGTCTCCGATGGTGCGTTGAATTTGCTGTACACGGGGATCGCAAAATTCGAATACGTGTTCACAGTCCTGGCAGATTAAATGGTCGTGTTGTTTGAAAAGATGTGATGGTTCATACCGCGATGCGTTTTTTCCAAATTGATGACGGGTGATCAACTGGCAATCGAGCAGAAGTTCAATTGTATTATAAATAGTAGCAAGACTTATCTGATATCCTTTTTGCTGCATGTGCAAGTGCAGCGATTCTATATCAAAATGTTCGGAAAGCGAATATATTTCGTCGAGTATACTGAATCGTTCCTCAGTTTTTCGATGACTGTTTTTCTCCAGGTATTCTCGAAAAATTTTACGTACAGTTGTCTGAGTTTCAGTTTGCGGGTTTCTGGTTTCTGGTTGCTTCACCTGCCGTAATTTTTAAATAATAATTTTTTATTGAAAATAAGTAACTATCTGCTGTCTATTCTGCTCACCGTAAGTATTCCGTTAATCTCCTTAAGTTTTTGTATCAGTTTGTCGAGGTGATGCGTGTCGTTTACAAACAGCATTATCGTTCCTTCGAAGATGCCATCGTTAGAATCGATACTGATACTTCTCATGTTAACTTTGAGATCGCTTGAAATAACTTTTGATATGCGGTTGACCAGACCAACTTCATCGATACCCGTCATTCGTACTCCGGCGAGGAATGCGATTTGTTTCTGGTTTGTCCATTTTGCCTTAACGATCCGGTACGCATAATTAGACATTAGCTGTATCGCATTCGGACAATTTACCCGGTGAATTTTTATTCCTTCGTTGATGGTAATGAATCCGAATACGTCGTCGCCCGGAATCGGATTGCAGCAAGGTGAAAGTTTGTAATCGATTTTTTCAAGATTCTCGCCGATAACAAGAAGATCATTGGATCCGCGAATATTGCGGACCATTTCTTCGAGTGAATTTTGTTCGATACGATGAGTCATCCTTGCTTTGATATTTCCTTTGTCGTGAACAAATTCTTTGAGATCCTGAATGTCAATTACACCTTTGGCAATGCGATAGTAGAGTTCAAGTGTATTCGGGATTTTATAATAGGCAAGGAGTTCGTTAAGATTATCATTCGTGAATTCGACTTTCAGATGCTTAAGCTTTCGCATAAGGATTTCTTTTCCTTCTTCGGATAAAAGCTTTTTCTCTTCTTTTAAAGTCGATTTGATTTTTGATTTCGCTTTTGCCGTTACGACATAAGTAAGCCAGTCTTCTTTGGGTGTCTGCTTGTTTGAAGTAAGAATTTCAACCTGGTCGCCGCTTCGGAGTTTATGCGAAAGGGGAACTAATTTATGATTGACTTTGGCCCCGATGCATTTACTTCCGAGGTCTGAGTGAATTTCAAATGCGAAGTCGAGTGCGGTAGCATTACCGGGCAGTGTTTTCATGTCGCCGGTAGGAGTAAAGACGAATATTTCATCGGAGAAAAGATTCAGTTTGAAGTCATCGATGAAATCAAGGGCATTTGTTTCCGGACTTTCGAGGAGTTCGCGGATTTTCTGGATCCATTCGTCGAGGGCGGATTCGGCCGGAGATTCTTTGTATTTCCAGTGAGCCGCATATCCTTTTTCGGCAATTTCATCCATACGTCTTGAGCGAATCTGAACTTCAACCCATTTACCGTTAGGGCCCATTACGGTTGTATGCAGCGATTCGTATCCGTTAGCTTTCGGAGTGGAT
>CAZAON010000446.1:0-6195 GCA_964486655.1 uncultured Flavobacteriales bacterium | reverse complement strand
CTAAATTTTAGAAGTATCGAAATAATGTAGTGGTCTTTATTTTTACTTAGTCAGCCTATTACAACTCTGCAACTTTGCGTCTTTGCGCCCTTGCGAGAAAAAAAATCTCTCGCGAAGGCGCGAAGGCGCAAAGAGGGGTTCCCCAAAATTAATTACCGGTATTTTCGAATTATCGAAATAAAAACATGGAATAAGTTGAATAGTATCTGTAGAACAAATCAATTATTAACCATCTTAAAGAGTAGTGGTCTTTATTTTTACTTAGTCAGCCTATTACAACTCTGCAACTTTGCGTCTTTGCGCCCTTGCGAGAAAATAATCTCTCGCAAGGGCGCAAGGGCGCAAAGTTGCTGAGGTAGTAATTTAATGAGAATCGAATTTACTACCCGTTAAGTCGGTTAATAACTGATTTATGCTGTGGAAATAATTCGGTTAATTCCTTTTCATTGTACAAATGAAAATCCCGAAAATCAAATCCCGGCGAAACCATACAGCTTACCAGTGAAAATGAATTCACTTCTGCCGGCTCCGAACCGAATATAACATTTGCGGGAACTAAAAATTGCGGCATTTCACCATTATCCGGATTCATTCCCAATCTGACAACTGAATAGTTTCCGGTTTCATCAATCATGTGAATCAGGAGCGGACAGCCGGAATGATAAAACCAGATTTCGTCGAATTTCAGTTTGTGAAATTTTGAAACCTGTCCCGACTTTAATAAAAAATAAATTACCGTTGATAAAGATCTTTTGTCTTCAAATGAAAACTTATAAGCATCCTCTGAAATGTGAAAAGTGCTTCGATAAGTTTCTTTGTAAAAACCACCTTCGGGATGAGGCTGTAATTTTAAAATATTAATTAATTTTTCCGCTGTGTCCATTTACGGTCTCAATATTCCGATTTAGCGTTCTGAATTTTTCCCGTCTGGCTTCTTCGGTATAAAACCACTAATAAAGCTGTTGTTAAAACCAGGCTTAATGCAACACTTCCAAAATCGCTTTCGGTTCCGATTTTATCAGGATCGACAGAAGAATATCCCTGCTGAAATAAATAATAAAAAATAACAGCACCGGCATTATTTACAAAATGTCCCACAATTGGCAACCACAGACTACCGCTCCATATCAGCATATAACCTAATATCATTCCCAATACCATACGCGGAATAAATCCGTAAAACTGCATATGCATGGCACTGAATAATATTGCGGCAATAATTACTCCTGCGTGAATGTTTTTTGTGAGCTGATAAAATAATTTCTGTACAACTCCGCGAAAGACCAGTTCTTCTCCGACTGCAGGAATTAATCCGATCAGTATAATGTTGAACATAAAATCACCGAACGAATCCATTTTCAAAAACGCTTTCGTAAGAACGGCTGCCTTATCTTCAGATTCTTTCATCCATTTTTCTACTTCACTCAAAAATCCGGGAAGATGCATGGTGGAATTTAATTCGCCTAAAAAATTAATAAACGGTGTTGCGAATAGCATGGCTCCGATTACCAATAATATTGAAGTTCTATCGGGTTTGCTGCTAAGGGATAAATATTCGGCCGGTTTTTCACTGAAAAAATATGCCAGTATAAAAGGGGGAATCAGAAAAGTTCCAATCGCCGAAAAAGTCTGAACGATCTTTAAAATCTGCAAAGTAACCGGAGAATCCAGGTTACTAAGCAGGTTTTGCATTTCAGTCATGCTGATGCCGTAAATGATCGTCACTGCCATTGTGCTTATTAATGTGAAAAAAACGGCACATAACAGGATAATCCCCACAGTAATGAGGAATTTCGAATATGGTGTATTATCGGCCCAGATTGCCTTCATGGTTTTTTTGGTGTATTTTAGCGGGTTATTAATTCTAAGTCTTCAAAAATCGAATATCATCAATCGTTTGTTCGGATATATTCAAACATATTATTTGATATCCGAACAAACGATTAGCGATTGCTGATTTTTGAAGATTTTAGCCCCCGCCAAAGTAATGAAAATCGGAAACATCGAACTACCTGAGTTTGCACTCCTCCTCGCCCCGATGGAAGACGTGAGTGATCCGCCATTTCGTTATGTCTGCAAGCAAAACGGTGCCGATATTATGTACACCGAATTCATTAGCAGCGAGGGATTGATTCGTGATGCTGTTAAAAGCAAGATGAAGCTTGACATTTTCGAATATGAACGTCCGATCGGCATTCAGCTTTTCGGGGGCGAAATTGATTCGATGCGCGAGGCGGCATTAATCGCCGAAGCCGCGCAACCCGATCTGATTGATATAAATTATGGCTGCCCGGTTAAGGCCGTAGCGTGTAAGGGTGCCGGAGCCGCATTGCTTCAGGACATTCCGAAAATGGTTAAGATGACCGAAGAAATTGTAAAAGCGGTAAAGCTTCCGGTCACAGTCAAAACGCGATTAGGGTGGGATGAGAAAACACTCAACATTACGGAAGTCGCAGAAAGATTGCAGGATATCGGCATTCAGGCGCTGTCAATTCACGGCCGCACAAGAAAACAGATGTATAAAGGTCCGGCCGACTGGACGTTAATCGGTGAAGTCAAAAACAATCCGCGTATTCGTATTCCGATTTTCGGAAACGGAGATGTCGATTCACCACAACGTGCTTTGGAGATGAGAAACCGTTATGGTGTAGACGGAGTTATGATTGGCCGTGCTAGTATCGGTTATCCGTGGATCTTTAATGAGATCAAACATTATCTTTCGACAGGAACTTTTCTTTCTCCTCCGACAATTGAAGACCGGATTGAAATATGTAAAATGCATTTAACGAAGTCGCTGCAATGGAAGGGCGATCGCATTGGTATTTTTGAAATGCGCAGACATTATGCGAATTATTTTAAAGGGATTGATCATTTCAAAGAGTATAGAATGAGGTTGGTTACTGCTGATAATTTCGAAGAAATAAATTTAATTTTCAATGAAATTCTTGAAAAGCGATGTGCTCCTCTCCCGAACGTGGGGTAATCAAAAAAAATTTACTCCGTCAATTCGCCTGCCAAATCGTTCAAAAGCATTTTCACAATTTTTTCCCGTGAAATTTTTTTATTCAATAAAAACATCAGCTTCGTAATTGCAGCCTCAGTGGTCATATCGCCACCGGAAATTACACCGCTATGTTTCAGATGCAGGCTTGTTTCATATTTGCCCTGCACAACAGCGCCTCCGCTGCATTGAGAAATATTTAAAACAATAATTTTTTTACGAATGCATTCACGCAATGCGTCGATAAATTCTTTGTTTGTCGGAGCGTTTCCGCTTCCAAATGTTTCCAGCACAATGGCCCTTATTCCTTTCATGTTCGAAACGGCCTCAATAATTTTCGGATTGATTCCTGGAAATAATTTTATCAGCGCAACATTTTTATCAAATCCTCTTTCGAGATAAAACTTACCGGTCGGTTTTTTCTTTATTGCTTTTTCGTTGTAATCGATATTCACTCCTGCCTCGGCCAATGACGGATAATTTAACGAATGAAATGCATCGAATTTGCTGCTTGAAAATTTTTCGGCCCTGTTGCCGCGAAAGAGCTGATTATTAAAATAGATGCAGACTTCCGGAATTAAAATATCGGCGACGGCAATTTCAATTGTTGTGATCAGGTTTCTCTTTGCATCTGTTCGAATAACTCCGAGTGGCAATTGTGATCCAGTTAATATCACCGGCTTTGCCAGATTCTTCAGCATAAAACTTAATGCCGAAGCAGTGTAAGCCATCGTATCCGTACCATGTAAAATCACAAATCCGTCGTACTTCGAATATGTCTTTTCAATAATTCCCGCCAACTCTTCCCATAATGAAGGTTCAACATTTGAGGAATCAATGGGCTTGTGTGCGGAGTGAAATTCAATCTTGCAATTGAGGTGCTTTAATTCGGGTATCTGATCGGTAATGCTTTTGAAATTAATCGGCACCAATGCCCTGCTACCGTGCTGGTGCATCATTCCGATTGTTCCACCGGTGTAGATTATGAGTACTTTTTTCATTGGGAGAGGGTTGCTTGTCCGAAGGGTGTCTAAGAACTCTGTTTCGGGTTTCGGGTTGCGGGTTTCGGGTTGGGGGTTGCTTGGACGAAGGGTGTTTATGAATGCTGTTTCGGGTTGCGGGTTTCGGGTTGGGGGTGCAGGGACTGAGGGTGTCTATGAATGCTGTTTCGGGTTGCGGGTTTCGGGTTTCGGGTTGCTTGAACTGAGGGTGTTCAAGAACGCTGTTTCGGGTTACGGGTTTCGGGTTAAAAGGGAGAACCAAATTAGAAAATTTATTCTCTGTCATTTAAATTTTGGCATCAAGTATTTATTTTCCAATATCTAAAATCCAACATTAAATATCTTCATTGAATTCTCTGTCGTTATATCTGCAACTTGTTTGACTGTTAATCCCATTAACTCAGCTACTTTCTCTGCAACTTTTAATATATATGCCGGTTCGTTTCTTTTTCCTCTGAACGGAACAGGAGCAAGATAAGGAGCATCTGTTTCGAGAACAATATGTTTCATATTTATTTCTGGCAATACCTTGTCAAGTCCGCCATTTTTAAATGTAACTACTCCTCCTATGCCCAGATAAAATCCCATGTCAATTACTTTCTTTGCCTGTTCTACATTACCGGTAAAGCAGTGAAAAATTCCGCATGGCTCCAACTTCTTTGTCTTTTGCAAAAGCTCAACTGCAACATCAAACGAATCGCGGGTATGAATTACAATGGGTAATTTGTAATCATTTGCCAACTCAACCTGTCGGATAAAAACTTTCTTTTGCTCTTCCAAAAAAGTCTTATCCCAATAAAGATCAATGCCCATTTCACCAACAGCAGCGAATTTTCTTTTCGCCAGCCATTCTTCTACGATTTTCAACTCCTCTTTCCAGTTTTCTTTTACTGAACAAGGGTGAAGTCCCATCATTGAAAAACACTTGCCCGGATATTTTTGCTCGACCGCTAACATTGCTTCGATCGAACCGCTGTCAATATTCGGCATGAAGAAACGTTGAATATCCAGGTTGAATGCGGCCCCCAGAAGCTGGTCCAGGTCAGAATTAAAATCGTCGGAGAAGAGGTGAGTGTGGGTATCGGTTATCATTTTCGAGGGACAAAAGTAAGGTAATTTTAAGACCTCATCGTGAGGAGTTTTTTTTACAACGGAGATACGAAGTGAACGGAGGTGAACGGAGAGTTATGATTTAATCTGTGGCTTTAATTTACAACGGAGATATGGAGAAAACGGAGGTGAACAGAGATGTGTGTGGCTATTCGTGTAATTCGTTCAATTCGTGGCTATAAATATATCTTGGTGACCCCGGAGAACACTTTGAAAGCATGTACTATATTTTCTTTATGGCTCAGCGTCTTTGTGGCAAAAAAAATCGAGAACCCCTTTACATACTTTTCACTAACATTAATCGTAATTTAGCCAAATGAAAATCCTCGTCATCCGCTTTTCATCCATCGGCGATATTGTGCTTACGACACCCGTCATTCGCACATTAAAAAAGCAAACCGATGCAGAGGTACATTTCATTTCAAAAGAATCATTTGAACCCGTTTTAAGGAATAATCCATACATCGACAGAAAGTATTATTTCAAAAAAAATATCGATGAAATTCTTCCGGCATTAAAGAATGAAAAATATGATTGCATTATAGATCTTCAAAAAAACGCCCGTTCATTTAAACTCAAAAACCAGCTGGGCGTAAAGAGTTATACATTCGATAAACTGAATGTAAAAAAATGGCTGACTGTTAATTTTAAAATGAATGTGCTCCCTCCCATTCACATCGTTGACCGTTATATGAAAGCCGTTGAACCGCTAAATGTTTTCAACGATGGCGATGGCCTCGATTATTTCATTTCACAAAAAGATGAAAATGCTCTTTCGCTTTTACCATCGTCGCATAAACAATATATCGGCTGGGTAATTGGTGCCAAACATGCGACGAAACGATTGCCGCTCGAAAAACTATTATCCATATCTCAAAAAATAAAATCTCCCGTTGTGTTGCTGGGCGGACCGGAAGACTTTGAAACAGGAGAAAAAATTGTGGCAAAGTCGGGTAATAAAATATTTAATTCATGCGGTAAATTATCGCTGAATGAATCGGCAGCTATTGTAAAACATGCGCAAACAATTATTACCCATGACACCGGACTCATGCACATTGCGGCCGCATATAAAAAGAAAAT
>CAZAON010000445.1:0-2835 GCA_964486655.1 uncultured Flavobacteriales bacterium | reverse complement strand
AACCCGAAACCCGAAACCCGGAACATATTCTTCGACACAATTTGACTCAGCAGCCCTCCCAACCCGAAACCCGAAACCCGAAACCTTTTCATGGAGAAACCCCGAGCTAGCAACAAAAAACCCGCAGTACTTGCGGGTTTTCGAAAAGACTATGGAAAGACTACTATGGTTTTACACTTTGGAAGGAAGTCACCTTGAATTCGGTTCTTCTGTTTTGCTGATGTTGTTCTTCGGAACATTCAACACCATTCGCACAATCATTTACAAGCTGACGTTCGCCGTATCCTTTTGCCGTAATTCTGCTCGCGGCAATTCCGTGTGAAATGATATAATTTACCGCCGCATCCGCACGCTTTTGAGAGAGAACATCGTTATAGTGGTCCTTTGCTCGCGAGTCGGTATGTGAGCTTAATTCGATTGTAATGGCCGGGTTATCGTTCATGATGGTTACAAGCTTGTCAAGACCTGCAGCCGCATCCGGACGAATATTGAATTTATCAAGGTCATAGTATATATTCTCGAGAACAATCGGTTTATTCACAATGATTCTTTCAAGTTCAAGCTTGAGTTTTACGAACATATTCTCGCTTTGCTTTTTACCCACGGTGCTTACGTTTTCTGTATTCGTAAAATACATGTCTTTAGTACCCATGATAGAATATTCCGTCTCTGGATCCAGTTTGAATTTGAATTTACCATCGATTCCGGTAATCGCATATTCTTTCTGACCTGTTTTCTTGTTAAACAATTCAACTTTTACATCGGCAATCGGTAACTGGGATTGTTTTTCTACTGCAATACCTTCGAGGTTGAAACGTAAATCATTTACAACGAATGCATAAATATTATCCTGTGTAGAATTCTGTGTATTGCGGTTACTTGAAAACAAACCAGCTGTGCCGGTATCATTCATCGCAATACCGAAATCATCGAAGCTGCTGTTAAGAGGATAACCTACATTCTTTGCATTACTCCAGCTTCCGCTTTGGTTCGATGACTGAAAAATATCAAGTCCGCCGAAATTCTTATGACCCTCCGAACTGAAATAAAGAAGAGTATCATGCCAGATTACAGGAAACAACTCATTGTATGGAGTATTAACAGCGCTACCAAGGTTAGCAGGCTTGCTCCACTGTCCGTTAATCTTTTTTGTTACATAGATATCCGATCCCCCAAATCCGCCCGGCATATCGCTTGTAAAATACATTGTATTGCCGTCTTTACTAAGTGTCGGATGACCTGTACTGTAATCGTTGCTGTTATAATCGAAATCAGTAAGGTTTTTCCAAACGGTATCCTTACGAACGGCACCGAAGATTTTTAAATTCACTTCTTCGTTACTTGATTCCTTAACTTTTCTATTTACGTAATTATTTCTCGTAAAGTAAATGGTATCACCTGCGGCGGTAAAAGTAGCCGGACCGTCGTGAAATTTTCCGTTTACGTCTCCCGACAATACAATTGGCGCCGAAAATCCTTTATCGGTATTTCCCTGCGCGTAATACATTTCAAGAAAGGGACGACCGGTCCATTCATAGGTTCTTCCTTTACCCCTGTCGGTGGCGAATACGACTCCGTCTTTATAATATACCGGACAGAAATTACTCTGACCGCTGTTGATGTTTGTAGATTGAATAGTGTATTTAATGCTGTCGGCCATCCAGGTTGTAATGCTGTCGCAGCTGATTCTTAATTCTCTTGCGGCAGTATCGTTCGGCATTGCGGTCAGATACTGATCAAAATAAATTTTCGCCTGCTCATATTTTCCATTACGCATTAATATCTGTGCAAAATGTAATTTATGAATTGGTTCAATTTTATCTGACTGAACAGCCTTCGCAAATGCTTCCTCGGCATGGGGCAGGTCATTCATTTTTCTATAGCACTCAGCAAGTTTGATACGCGCTTCCGGAAATTCTTTTTTACTAAGTCCTTTCTGATATTCCTTAATGGCCATGCTATATGCAAGGTCATTATACATCCGGTTTCCCTGACGTATGTGATAACCTGCGCATCCTGAAAGTAACAGAGCGGTGATCATCAGGTAAGAAACACGTTTTATCATTGGAGATTGCATTAGTTGTTTTTGATTAGTTTCTATACTGATTAGAAATAACGAGGTGTTTTGATTTTCTGAATGTCATAACCGAAGTCATAACCGAGCATGATCTCATGAGAACCGGAAGAAAAATCACCTACATCTGTAGTCGTGAAATCATACGCATACCCAAGTTTAAGTTTGCGTGTAAGCTGCAACTCAATCATGGCTACGAATGCATCCCCTGTACGATAGCTACCTCCTATCCAAATTGTTTGCGCCAGCAATACATTCAGGTTGAAATCAGCCTCTATCGGTGCATTTCTGACATATTTAACGAGTACACTTGGCTTCAATACTACTTCTGAATTTATTTCATATGCATATCCGAGAGCACCGAAATAATGTCTTATCCTGTTTGGCGACTCATCATCTGTGGTTCCTAATGTCTTTTCAGGATCAACACTTGTGAATGATAAACCTGCATAAAAATTTCTGCTATACAAATAAGCACCGGAACCAAAGGCAGGAACAAATTTCGAAGCATTGTCAACAAATGCGGGATCATTTTCATCCCAAACAATAGACGGAGTTTTGTAGTTGTAATATGATCCACCGGCACGGATACCCAATCCTAATTTCAGCTTTTCAGAAAGTTTCAGATGATAGGCGGCATTTGCATAAGCATCTGTACGATCCTGTACACCGATTTTATCATGACTGATCATTGCTCCCCAACCGAAATTCGTAAGACCAAGCGGACCGTGTAATGTTGCAATCTGAGTCTCAGGCGCACC
>CAZAON010000444.1:0-3590 GCA_964486655.1 uncultured Flavobacteriales bacterium | reverse complement strand
CCCCCAAAGGAACCGGCAAGACACTAGATTCACCGGGAGAATTAATAAAATATTAAACCAATAGCCATTGCGTCTTTGCGCCCTTGCGCCATTGCGAGAAATTATTTTTTGCCACCAGTCTCCCCCAAAGGAGCAGGCAAGACACTAGCTTCACCAGGAGAATTAATAAAATATTTAACCAATAGCCATTGCGTTTTTGCGTCTTTGCGCCATTGCGAGAAATTATTTTTTCCCACCCAGTCTCCCCCAAAGGAGCAGGCAAGACACTATATTCACCGGGAGCATTAATAAAATATTAAACCAATAGCCTTTGCGTTTTTGCGTCTTTGCGCCATTGCGCCATTGCGAGAAATTATTTTTTCCCCGAGCATCCTAATCTTACAAAGATTGCTAAGCATTTCAACTCACAAAAAATCAAACCGACTTCGACTTATGCGAATGCGATTTGTTTGAATGGCTGCTATTGCTTTTACGCGATGCATGAGAATGACCGTGAGCAGATTTATTTGAAGGCTTATTGGAAGACCTTTGACCGCGCGGTTGTGCCGGGTTTTTTTCTTCGATTACTCCGGTGAATGGAAACGGATTTTCATTAATCACAGGAACCTTTTTGCCAATTAGCTTTTCAATATCTCTCAGGTATGCCTTTTCTTCCGCATCACAAAAAGAATATGCCGTACCCGATGCGCCCGCTCTTCCTGTTCTGCCAATACGGTGAACATAGGTTTCCGGAATATTCGGTACTTCATAGTTAATGACATGTTCCAGGCTGTCAACATCGATTCCGCGCGCGGCGATATCGGTTGCAACAAGTACACGGGTAGTTTGTGCTTTAAAATTTGTAAGGGCACGCTGACGGGCATTCTGCGCTTTGTCGCCGTGAATAGCCTCAGCCTTGATTCCGTTTTTAACCAGAAATCTTGCGACCTTGTCCGCGCCATATTTTGTGCGGGTAAATACAAGGCATGTTTTAATATTTGCTGTATTCAGAACATGCAGCAACAGATTATTTTTATTACCGCGATCAACGAAGTAGATAAATTGTTTTACAGTTTCTGCAGTTGTAGATGCCGGAGTAATATCGACCCTTTCAGGATGATGTAAGATTGAAGCGGCAAGGCTAACGATTTCAGGAGGCATAGTGGCAGAAAAGAAAAGAGATTGTCTTTTCTTTGGAAGCGCCGTGATAATTTTCTTTACGTCGTGAATGAAGCCCATGTCAAGCATTCGGTCTGCTTCATCAAGAACAAAAATTTCAATGTCTTTCAGAGAAATAAATCCCTGGTTCATCAGGTCAAGCAATCGTCCCGGTGTTGCCACTAATACGTCAACGCCATTTCGAAGAGCACCGGTTTGCTGATTCTGGTTTACACCTCCGAATACAACTGTATAATTAATTGAAGTATGTCGTCCGTAATTTTTGAAACTTTCGCCGATCTGAATGGCAAGTTCCCTGGTTGGGGTAACTATCAGACTTCTGATCTTTTTATGACGGCCTCCCTGTTGATTTGCGGCAAGTAGTTGTAATATCGGAATCGCGAATGCTGCTGTTTTTCCTGTACCCGTCTGGGCACAGCCTAAAATGTCTTTTCCTTGAAGAATAATAGGAATTGCCTGTTTTTGAATAGGCGTTGGTAGTTCATAACCTTCTTCCTGTAATGATTTAAGAATAGGTTCAATGATTTGTAATGCTTTAAAAGCCATTAAATTTTGGGGTTAGGTGCTTTTTTAGTTAAAAATCGGTGTTAACGATAAAAGCGTATGAACCGCAAAGATAGACTTTTAAAGTATACGAAGCACGTCCGGCTTGTACTGGCTCAACTACAAAAAGCCCCTTGGCTCAGGGATCGAGAATATGCGGTTTTATGTCGATGAAAGGAATCTGGCCCAAATCTTCAATTTTCAATCTTCATTAACTTCCTTAAACCAAAATACGATTTGCTCATTATAATATAATTTCTACTTTTGGTTCAACCTCTAAACCACAAAACCATGAAAAAGAATTTACTTTTAGTATTATGTTTTATCTCCCTGTTAACTGTCAGAGTTTCTGCAAGTCATTTAATGGGAGGACAAATTACAGTTGCGCAGGTAAGCGGACTGGATTACCAGGTTACCATGCAACTTTACAGGGATGTAACCGGAATTCCGATTTCTCCAACCGCTACTATATATGTGGAAGATGTCGTTACAACAACTTCAACCACTTATATATTCTCTTATACAGGACCGTTTCCACATTTAAACGGCGTAGAGATGTATGAGTACTCAGGTGCGATCACATTACCATATGCGGGACAATTTCGAATTTACTGGGAAGAATGCTGTCGTAATGCTGCTATTTTAAATATGTCAGCACCCGGATCAGAATCATTGCATTTAATGACAATTCTGACAGCAGATGGTACAACGCCTAACTCAACTCCGGTGTTTTTAAATCCGCCTGCTACTCTCGCGCAAAAAAATTCACTCTGGCAATATAACCCGCTGCCATTTGATGCAGATGGAGACTCACTTGCCTGGCTGATGGAAACTCCTCTTGGTGCTACCGGAGTTATTGTGGCCGGATTTACAGCTCCTCATGCTGATCCGCTAAATCCATTTACACTTAATGCGCAAACAGGAGAAATTACCTGGATGCCGGATTCAAACGGACATTGGGAAGCTTCTTTCAGAGTTGAAGAATACAGAGCAGGAGTTAAGATCGGTGAGATCAGAAGAGATATGCAGATTATTGTTGTTGATGATACGACGAATTATCATCCTGTTGTGATCAATAATGGATCATGGCCTGTAAATTCTCAGGGAAATTTTGCCATGAATATTGCACCGGGAACATCTTTTAATCTGACGATCGTCGCTACTGACCAGGATATGGATCAGTTAAGCATTTCAGCACAGGGAGAACCGATGGCTTTAGCTAACAATCCCGCACAATGGTCTGTGATTAACAGCGGAGCCGGCAGCGCATCAGGAACTTTTTCATGGACACCGGTCCTTTCACAACAAAGAAGCCAGCCATACATTATGGCATTCCGCACAACTCAGCAACACAATCAGAATATCTTTACAACCGACGAGACTGTTCTTTTCCATGTTACCCAGAATACCGGAATTGAAAATTCAGAAGCCGATTCTTATGAAAGAAACCTCTATCCGAATCCGTCAAAAGGTGAATGGAACCTTTCTTTCAAATTAGCTAATTCTTCAGAAGTGAAAATTGATGTAACTGATGTGATCGGAAAAAAAGTAGCAACGATTACTGAAGCATTACTTCCTTCCGGCGTAAATATGATCAGAAATACAAATTCTAATCTGATAGCAGGATATTATTTCGTGAATGTAACAGTAAATGGGAAAAAAGCATTTTCGATGCCATTGACTATCGAGTAATATTTTAATTAAAAAAATTGAATCAGTGATTCGCAAATTCGCGGGTCACTGATTTTTTTGATATAATAGACAAAAATAGTTGGTAAAAAGCTTTGTAGCCCAATACTGACGAGGGTTTGCTTAAAGGAAATTGAAAGTCGTTTCAATTTCCTTTTTTCGTTACATGAAAACGGTAAAAAAAAGTCATGTTGGGGTTG
>CAZAON010000443.1:0-12514 GCA_964486655.1 uncultured Flavobacteriales bacterium | reverse complement strand
CTACCGCTATCAAGCTTTAGTCTAGATGATTTATTGCTGGCAAGTTGCGCTTCCGCAGAGCTTGCTTCCTCTTCAATCATCCGGGTGAAGAATAAGAATTATTTTAATCAATTCCACCAACTATTTTTGGCCTCATTAGCTTAAATTTAGAAAATATTATTCTAAACATATTATTCGATGGTTAATTCGTAATTTAATTATTTATAATTTTATTCGTAATTCGTCATTCGTCATTCGTAATTATTTTCTATACGGTCTGATAATTAATCTTATCGCCCTGTCATAACTAAAATAATTCCATAACCAATTCCATAATACAACTATTCGGTTACGAAATCCGACTAAAAGCATCAGGTGAATAAACAGCCAGGCCATCCATGCAAGAAATCCCTTCAGGTGAATATTAAACCATAAATCTGCCACAGCACGACTCCTTCCAATAGTCGCCATCGTTCCTTTGTCGAAATATTTAAATGGTTTCCATTTAGACTGTTCATCGTTGTTCAGATTTTTTGCAAGAAGTTTTCCCTGTTGCATGGCGACGGGAGCAAGCATTGGGTGCGGACCACTTTCCATTGAAGCGACATCTCCAATTGCATAGACATCGTTCATGTTTTTAATCTTGTTGAAGTCGTCGACAACAATACGGTTTCCTCTTGCTAAAAACTCATTTGAAATTCCGTCCGGAATATTTCCTTTTACTCCAGCCGTCCAGATAAGTGCTTTTGATTTTAATACAGTACCATCATTAAGCTTCGCCTCATTACCATCGTATGAAACCAATTGTTTATTCAACAATAATTTCACGCCCAATTCTTCCAGTTGCTTTTTCGATTTTGCTTTTGCGAATGAAGACATTGCATTAAGAACATTTTCACTCGACTCAACAATTGTAATTTGCATCATCGAAATATCCAGTTCGGGATAATCATGAGGAAGCACATGACGTTTAAGTTCAGCAAGAGATCCTGAAATTTCAACTCCTGTCGGTCCGCCGCCAACTATTACAAAATTCATCAGCTGATTTTGTTCATCCCTGTCTTTTGATAACAATGCAGCCTCAAAGTTTTGCAGAATAAAACTGCGCATGTTTAATGCGTCGGGAACCGACTTCAATGAAAGAGCATGCTCTTCAGTTTCTTTCATGCCGAAAAAATTCGTCGCCGACCCTGAAGCGATTATCAGAATGTCGTAAGGTAATAGTCCGATATCGGTCCGAATTAGTTTTTTATCCGGCTCAATTTGCATAACCGTCGCCAGCCTGAACACTATATTCTTTCTCCGGGAAATAATTTTCCTCAATGGATATGCAACTGAATCAGGCTCTAATCCGCCCGAAGCAACCTGATATAACAGGGGTTGAAAAGTGAAATAGTTATGCTTATCCAGCAATAAAACTTCAAATTTTGTAGAATTAATGTGTTTGGCGATTTCAATCCCACCAAATCCGCCCCCAATGATTACTATCCGTTTTATGGAAGAATTTAGTTTGAATATGTCCATTAGTTTAAGCTATTATTTGAGTTTATTCGAATGGTATCAATTATTAACTCCTGAAAATCAACTATATACTTTTCACCTCAAAGAATCCAAGTACAAAGGAACACTAAGTTTGGCAGGAATATTCATGAATTCCATTTGAAAGTAATCACATTCTTGGTGTAACTTGGAGATTTGTGCCCTTGTGGCAAAGAAATGGTGGCAAATATCCCTTGCCAGACAAAAAAAATCTCTTACATTTGCAACAGATTTAAGGAAAGATAAGAGGGGACGATGTCCCCTTTTTTATTGGAATAAATGGAAATAAAGGAGCAGGTGGTTAAATTGGTCGAAGAAATGATCGCTTCGACAGAGAATTTCCTCGTAGAGGTAAAGGTTAACCCCGGCAAGATTGCGGTCATAATCGACCATCCGAAAGGAGTGAAAATAGAAGATTGCGTTGCAATTAACCGTTTTTTACACCAGAAACTCGACGAAACCACCATATTTGACAGATACGAATTGGAAGTTGGTTCACCCGGAATGGAGGAACCTCTGAAAATTCTGCCACAGTACTTAAAGCGAATCGGCCGGGAAGTGAGTATAATTACGTTTGACGGGTTGAAAAGAAAAGGAACTCTTTTAACAGCAGACGAAAATCATATCGAAATTTCGGAAGAAATCATCACCAAAGAAGGAAAGAAAAAAGTCATTCAAAAAAAACATACCTCAATACCATTCACAGACATAAAAGAAACAAGAGTAATTTTCTCGTTCGACAAAATTATCTGATAAGATGAAAAAAACCGCAGAATTAAAAAACGAGCACACCGAATTGGTTGATGCGTTTTCGGAATTTAAAGAGCTAAAGAATATTGATCGTGCTAGCATGATGAGTATTTTAGAAGATGTTTTCAAAAACATGCTCCGCAAAAAATATGGAACGGCCGATAACTTCGATATCGTTATCAATACCGATAAAGGAGATCTCGAGGCATTCCGTAACCGACTCATCGTTGATGATGGTGCGGTTGAAGATCCGAATACACAGGTTGAATACAGTGAAGCGGTAAAGATCGAGCCTGACTTTGAAGTTGGTGAAGAGGTTTCTGAAAATGTAAAGTTCTCTGACTTCGGTCGCCGCGCTGTACTTGCAGCCCGTCAGAATCTTATGGCTCGTGTGCAGGAACTTGAAAAAGAAGGAATTTTTAGAAAATATAAAGACCGTGTCGGTGAAATTATCACCGGTGAGGTTTATCAGACATGGAAGAAAGAAACTCTTGTCATGGATGATGATAGCAACGAATTGATTCTCCCGAAAAACGAACAGATTCCTTCTGACTTTTTCAAAAAAGGGGATTCGGTGAGAGCAGTTGTATTGCGTGTTGAAATGATTAACGGTACACCGAAAATCATTCTTTCCCGTACGTCGCCTTTATTCCTTGAGAAATTATTTGAACTGGAAGTTCCTGAGGTTTTCGACGGACTTATCACTATTAAGAAAATCGTTCGCGAACCGGGTGAGAGAGCTAAAGTAGCCGTTGAAAGTTACGACGACCGTATCGATCCGGTTGGAGCTTGTGTCGGTATGAAGGGTTCACGTATTCACGGAATCGTTCGCGAACTCAGAAACGAAAACATTGACGTTATCAACTATACAAATAATCTTCCGTTGTTTATTTCCAGAGCTCTTGCTCCTGCGAAAATCACCACGATAAAGATTGATGAAGAGAAAAAACGTGCTTCCGTATTCCTGAAGCCCGACCAGGTTTCACTTGCAATCGGAAAAGGCGGTCACAACATTAAACTTGCCGGTAAACTATCCGGTTATGAGATTGACGTTTACCGTGATACCGACGATGATCAGGAAGACGTTGACCTTGACGAGTTTTCAGACGAAATCGAGCCATGGATCATCGATGAGCTCAAGACTATCGGCTGTGATACCGCGAAAAGCGTTCTCGATTTGCCAATTGAAGATCTCGTTCGTCGTACCGATTTAGAAGAAGAAACAATAAAAGAAGTAGTCAGAATCCTTCGTTCAGAGTTCGAATAACATGAGAACGATAAACGGGGAGGACATTTATATTAATTATTACCTTGCACTACGTACTCCGTAGGAGAAAAATTAAATATGCCAGAAGCAGAAAAGACAATACGTTTAAACAAAGCGGCGAAAGAATTCAATCTTAGCATGGACCACATTGTGGATTTCCTGTCAAAGAAGGGATTCAAGATCGAAAGCAACCCGAATACGAAGTTGCCGGGGGATGCGTATACTCTTTTGCAGAAGGAATTTCAGGGAGATAAAGTAGCCCGCGAAGAAGCTCAGATGCTTTCTCAAAGCAAGCTTCGTAAAGATGCTCCGGTTGTTCTTGCAGCCGATGAGCGTCCAAAAGCACCTTCAAAAAAGAATGATGAGACAAAAGAAATTCTCATCAAGAATGTCAATGCAGCTGATGCTCTGAAAGAAGACGTCGCGAAAGCAAAAGAGAAAGAAGCTGCTGATGTAAGGGCAAAGGATGCAGAGATAAAAGAAAAGGCGGCAAAGGAAAAAGCAGCTGTAGAAAAAGTCGCGGCAGAGAAAGTTGCAACTGAAAAAGCAGCAACGGAAAAGGCCGCAACTGAAAAAGCCGCTAAGGAAAAAGAAAGGTCTACTGTTATTAAGGCGAAAGCCGATAAAGTCGAAGGACCAAAAGTCGTCGGTAAGATTGATATTTCGCAGGAAGAGTCTCCTAAGAAAAAGCGTTCTACCAAGACTGAAAAAACCGAACCGGAACCGGTAGCAGAAGTTCCTGCAAAGAAGACCACAAAGAAAAAGAAAGAAGAACCGCAGCCTGAAATAGAAGAAACACCTGTTCAGGCCGCTGCAGTTGTTGAAACACCTGTTGTTGATTCTACACCAGCTCCGGTTGCTGAAACAGAAGCACCAATTGCTCCTGAAGAAGAAAAGAAAGACGAAATACATCGTATCGAGAGAACAAAACTCTCCGGTCCGACCATCATGGGTAAGATCGAACTGCCGACAGAGCCGCCAAAGCGCAAGCCGGTTGCTTCTTCGTCAGGTGCCGTTGATGACAAAAAGAAAAAAAGAAAACGTACCGAACGCAAAGGCGGAGGTACTCCTGTTCCATCAGACAAACGTCAGCCTGGTTCAGGCGGAGGATATCAGGGTGGCCAGGGTCGAGGAGGACAAGGCGGACCGAATCGCGGACCAAATCGTCCGATCGTTAAAGCCGAACCAACCGAAAAAGAAATTCAGGATCAGATCAAGGCAACACTTGCACGACTTAGTGGTGCAGGAAAGTCGAAGTCATCCAAAATGCGCAGAGCGCGCCGCGACGAACGTGCGGTAGAAAAAGAGGCGCAGGAAGCAGAAACAGCAGAAAACAAAATTATCCAGGTAACGGAATTCGTTACCGCGAATGACCTTGCTCGAATGATGGATGTCTCCGTGACTGAAATTATTTCGGCTTGTATGTCACTTGGTATATTCGTTTCCATCAATCAGCGACTCGATGCCGAAACACTTTCAGTTGTTGCCGAGGAATTCGGTTACAAAGTGGAATTCGTTTCCGCCGACGTGCAGGAAACCATTGGTATTGAAGAAGACAAACCGGAAGACCTGTTGCCCCGCGCACCGATCGTAACGGTAATGGGTCACGTCGATCATGGTAAAACTTCATTGCTCGATTATGTTCGTAAAGCGAATGTGATCGCGGGTGAGGCGGGAGGAATCACGCAGCATATTGGCGCATACGAAGTGATATTGGAAAACGGGAAACACATTACATTCCTCGATACACCGGGTCACGAGGCGTTTACAGCGATGCGTGCCCGTGGTGCTCAGGTAACCGACGTTGCAATCATCGTGATCGCCGCCGACGACAGCGTGATGCCGCAAACCATTGAGGCCATTAATCATGCGCAGGCTGCTAACGTTCCGATGGTATTCGCTATTAATAAAGTGGATAAGCCTGATGCGAATCCCGAGCGAATCCGCGAACAACTTTCAAAAATGAATATCCTGGTTGAAGACTGGGGTGGAAAATATCAGTGCCAGGAAATCAGCGCCAAGAAAGGTTTGAACATTGAAGCCCTTTTGGAAAAAGTATTACTCGAAGCTGAACTTCTGGATCTTAAAGCAAATGCAAATCGCCGTGCAAACGGAACCGTTATTGAATCAATGCTTGATAAAGGCCGTGGTTATGTAATGACTGTTCTTGTTCAGGGTGGTACTTTAAAAGTGGGTGATATACTTCTCGCGGGATGCTACAGCGGTCGCGTGAAGGCTTTATATAATGAGCGAGGTTTCCGCATCAAGGAAGCCGGACCGTCATCGCCGGCACAGGTGCTGGGTATGACAGGCGCTCCTCAGGCGGGTGATTTATTTAATGTGATGGAAGACGAGCGCGAGGCACGCGAGATTGCGAACAAGCGTTTGCAGTTACAGCGTGAGCAGGGTATTCGTACTCACAAGCATATTACACTCGACGAGATCGGCCGCCGACTTGCGATTGGAAACTTCAAGGAACTCAATGTTATCGTGAAAGGTGACGTGGATGGTTCTATCGAAGCACTCGGTGATTCATTACTGAAACTTTCAACCGCCGAAATTCAGATCAACATCATTCACAAATCAGTTGGTGCGATTACAGAAAGCGATGTATTGCTTGCTTCGGCTTCGAATGCAATCATCATCGGATTCCAGGTTCGTCCTTCTGTTAACGCGCGTAAGCTTGCCGAAAACGAGCAGATCGAAATCAGACTTTACTCAATTATCTATAATGCGATCAACGAACTCAAGCAGGCCATGGAAGGAATGCTTGCACCGGAATTCCAGGAGAAAATCGTTGGTAATATCGAAATCCGTGAAGTATTTAAGATTCCGAAAGTCGGTACGATTGCAGGCTGCATGGTATTGGACGGAAAAATTTCGAGAAATACGAAAGTCAGAGTCGTACGCGACGGTATCGTTGTTCACTCCGGAGAACTTGCATCACTGAAGCGTTACAAAGATGACGTGAAGGAAGTTTCTTCGGGTTATGAATGCGGATTAAGCATCGCGAATTTCAACGACATAAAGATTGGTGATATTGTTGAGGGGTATGAGCAGATTGCGGTGAAGAGAACCTTGGCGTAAAGCAATTACGAATTACGAATTACAAATTACGGGGGCTTCGTTGTGGACGGTTTAGCTAATTTGAAAAAATTGGATGAAAGATAATTTCGAGGTTCGTAATGACATATCAGCAGTTTTTTCCTGGTGTTTCTTGGTGTTTTTGTGTAGTAGTGTCAAAGAAACCCTGGCTAAGTCCATCGAATTTTTGAGTTTGAATTTCGTTGAGTCAAAGGGAATGACAATAAAAAACGGACAGTAGTGAATTTCAAAAAAGCATTTTCCTTTTTAGTAGTAATGTTGCCGGTGCTGAATGCATTTTCGCAACAGGTTACATCATACAACAAAGACTCATCTGTTGCTATTACACGCGATGCAAAATTCGACGACGTAGTTGCAAAGCAGAAGGAGATTAACATTGCCACACCAACCATTCGCGGATACAGGATTCAGATTTATTTCGGTGGAAACAGGCCCAAGGCATCGGAAACAAAGCTTGACTTTAATGGTCGCTATCCAGATATCCCGGCATACATCACCTATCAGCAACCAAATTTCAAAGTGCGTATCGGCGATTACAAAAGCCGCTTTGAAGCGCAGAAGTTTTTGAAAGAAATAGAGGGGATGTATCCGACTTCTTTTATTGTGCCGGATGATGTGAAGTTACCGCCGTTGAAGTAGTTGCTTGTCCTGAGCGGAGCCGAAGGGCGGGTTTTGGGTTTCGGGTGGAAAATCCTGAGCAGAGCCGAAAGGCGAGTCAACATACACACTTTTACCGTACTGAAAGCAGTTACCCTAACTTTGTTACAATTTTATCTAAATTTTACCCTAACTTTGTAACAAGATTGTATTTTTTACCCTAACTTTGGTACAAATATTCGTATAATTTACCCTAACTTTGTGACATGTTTAAGCGGCAAATCATAATAGAATTGCAAAATTGGGCGAAAAACCCCGTTCGTAAGCCATTAATAGTCAGGGGTGCCAGGCAAGTCGGGAAGACAACTCTGATAAACCAGTTTTCAGCCGGCTTTGAACAGTATATTTATTTAAACCTGGAATTACCTGAAGAAAGGGAGCCATTTGAGCAATTTAAGAATATGCAATCGTTTATTCAGGCACTTTTTTTTCTGAAGAATAAATCATTGGAGAAGAAAAGCAGGACACTCATTTTCATCGATGAGATACAGGAAGTTCCCGAAGCATTAAACATACTCCGTTATTTTTTTGAAGAGGAACCATCCATATATGTTATCGCAGCGGGAAGTATGCTTGAATCATTATTTGATAAAGACATTCATTTTCCAGTAGGCAGAGTTGAATACAAAATTGTTCGTCCCGTTTCATTTCCCGAATTCCTCGGAGCGTTGGGAGAAACAGAGGCGTTAAAACAATTGGAAAAAATACCATACGATTCATTCGCGCACAATAAACTAATTACCCTTTTTCATACGTATGCGTTGATTGGAGGAATGCCTGAAATTGTAAACCGGTATGTTCAAACCAAAGAACTGGCTAGTCTGTCCTCAATTTATGATTCACTGATTACCTCATATATGGAAGACGTAGAAAAATATGCATCTTCCGAATCGCAGGTACGAATCATCAGGCATGCCATACGTTCAACTTATGCAGAAGCAGGAAAGAGAATCAAGTTCCAGGGATTTGGAAATTCAGTTTACAGGTCGAGAGAAATGGGTGAAGCGTTGCGAACATTGGAGAAGGCATTACTCATTCACTTAATTTATCCGCAAACAGGAACTACATTACCCATGATGCCCGATTTAAAAAAATCGCCGCGGTTACAGGTATTGGATACAGGAATGTTAAATTATTTCGTAGGAATACAAAAAGAAGTTTTTGGATCGAGCGATCTTAACAATGTCTATCGCGGAACATTGATCGAACATCTTGTCGGACAGGAATTATTAGCCATGCAGCATGATTCATTAAGCAGTTTGAATTTCTGGGTGAGGGAAAAGAAAACGTCAACGGCAGAGGTGGATTATATTTTTCCTTACGATGGTAAATTAATTCCCATCGAAGTAAAATCGGGAGGCGAAGGCAAATTAAAGTCATTACAACAATTCATGGACTTAGCGCCCCATTCGATGGCCATACGTTTTTATGCAGGTGAAATAAGTGTAACGAATGCAAAAACTGCAACCGGAAAAAAATATCAACTTTTGAATTTGCCATATTATCTGGTTTCGCAGATGGGGAAATATATGGAGTGGTTTGAGAAGGAGATAAATTAATTGGATTTTCAATAGCATGGGTAAAAAACCAAAATAGTTTACAAAATTTATCTTTTTATTAAGTTTTTACTGAAAAACAAAATAATCCTTTTAATGATAGAATTAATATTAACTTTGAAAAAGACAGGCATATTGCGAGTATTTATATTCAGAATCTTTTAGGAGAAGAATTTAAATGAAATTAAAATTATTAATAATTCTAATATTATTCTCAAATAAAATTAACGCTCAATGGAGTGATGTTGGAGGTGGTACTAACGATAATGTAAATACATTGTTTGTTGATTCAACTGCAAGTTTATTGTTTGCTGGGGGAGAATTTGATTTTGTAGGTGGACAAAATATAAATAAGATTGCAATTTGGAATGGAATTAATTGGTCTGCATTTGGGAATAATTCGATTTTTTCAAGTGGATCCAGAGTAAATTGCATAACAAGGTTTAATGGTGATATAATAATTGGGGGGCGTTTTGATTCAATTGGCAACGTGCCTATAAAGAATATTGCCAGGTGGAATGGCTCTTCCTGGGTAAACTTCGGTGATGGGCTCGATGATGTGGTTCATTCTGTAATAGAGTATAATGGATTTTTGTATGCCGGCGGTGAGTTTGAGTTTTCGGGAAGTCAATCTGTTAGAGGAGTTGCAAGATGGGATGGTTTACAATGGCAACCAATAGCGTTTATTCTTGGAAATATTTTCTCAATGTCAAAGTATCAATCAAGTCTTATTATTGCAGGGGGTTTTAATATTCCTAACACTAACTTTAGTGGGATTATTCGTTGGAATGGCAATACTATGGACAGTAACTTAGTTGGATTTAATGATTGGGTTCTTTCAGTAGATTGTTTCGATGATACATTGTATGCTGTTGGAAGTTTTACTGCAAATCCTGATAACCCATGCAGTTATATTGCAGTTTATTACGATAATGACTGGCATTCAATAGGTCATCCTGTTGGGGGTTCAAATTGGGTTGTTTCTAGCGCAAAGTTTCAAAGCAAATTGTATTTCGCAGGATATTTTAATAATCCCCCTGATTTATGTGTTTATAATGGGATTGGTTTTGATTCTGTTGGTAGTTGTATGGGGTTCTTCAAGAAAATTATTCAGTATAATGGTGATTTGTATGTTGCAGGTAGTTTTAATGAAGTTGAAGGATTGCTTTTTAATAATATTGTCAAATATAATCCGCAATATATAGCAGTTAATGAAATTGAAACTTCAAAATTATTTGAAATATTTCCAAATCCAACTTCAAGTAATATTAATATTATTAGTAAGTTTAATTCAAGTAATTTGAAGATAAAAGTATATTCCGCTGACAATAAATTATTGAAAGTGGATTTATTGAATAATGATTTACATAAATTGGATTTAGATATTTATGATAATGGAATTTATTATTATTTCATTTATGATGGAAATAGTTTAGTTAAATCAGGAAAAATAGTTAAATTATGAAATGGCGTATTTTAATTATAGTACTTACACTGAATTTTACAGATTTAGTAGGTCAAGATATTATTAACCCTTATTTTGACCATAATGGACAACTTATTTCTGATTTAAATAATTCTTATAACACCGGATTTATTTATACAGATGGAGGTTGTGGCGCATATGATGGAGAGTATGAAATTGTTTTAGATTTATTAGGTTGGGGGAATACTTCGAAGATGCTGCGACATTGGAATTTTCAACTATCTCAATGGGAAGAATTATACGATTTGAATGATTTTGCGCTGTCATATTCAGTTGAAGTCGTTTCATTTCCTTTTGCATTAGATTGTGCTTTTCCATCTTCTTCAAATCCATATGGTGGTTGCGAATTTTTATCAACCCGTGAATTTACCGTTCCTATAGATGCAATTTATTCTGCATCTGATAACAAATGGATATATCCACAATACGGATCAGGATCTTTTACATTTGATCTTTGGAGGAAACTTAATAAAGAAGAATTTACTCGGGATCAGTTTAAATATACGGCAATTAGTGATGAGTCCAATGCTTTAATTTCAACAGCATTTGTTTACGATAATGGTTTTTTTGAAGATAGACGTGTATTGCCTCACACAGTATTAAAACATACAGTGAATATTCATTGCGGCCCTGATATAAATAGTCAACCAATTGGTTCTTTTGAGTTTTATGTCGATTTAACCAGAGGACGTTATAGAGAATTCCCATTTTCAGATAATGATCCTGCAGCTGGTCCAGGGACTTACGAATTGGTTATCAGGCCTGTGTTTATTAATCCTGGAGTAATTTACAATAACTCGCAGACTGCAAATTGCAATTACAATAAGCAACAAACAAATGGAAATTGCGGGGGTGGAATTGAGGGGAGCACCGTAAATTATTTTCCATTTGATCCAACGATTGATAATGATTGCGCGAAGATAACCTATGGAAATACTGCAGAATATAATGAATGGTTTATGGATATCCAAGGAATGCATAATTTACCTTTGGCAGATTATACTATAATTGGAAGTACTTCTCCAAGATCATTTTATGGTGAGACATTGGCAGGCTATAATCATTCTGGTTCGAATTTTACTTTATTGAATTCAAATGCACCAATTGTTCATCAATATTTTGTTAATAATAACATAGACTTATCAATAATTAATAACGAAAAAAGGGAAATATTTAATCCCTCTGAAGTTTATATAACAGCAGATAATTTACGTTTCCCGACTAATTACACTTTTAAAACAATACGAGGCACATATCCTTTTGCATCGGATGTTACAGCAGCAAATACAGTAGAGAACGGCGGCCCTTATATAGACCCGACCAATCGAGATGTCCCTGTTGAAACAGATTTGTACAAAGACTTTCATATTACCGGCTCGCAATACAATCCATCCGACCATAAACTGGCTTCGCTTTATCACTTAGAAAGCGGTTCAAAATTAACTATTGAACCATGTGTAAAAATATTCGATGCGACATTTGAAATTAATCCCGGTTCTGAGATGGTTTTTGAAGATGAGGCAACCAACCGTATAAATATAAATCGTTATGCATTAATTTATAATGGAGGAACTGTAACCAGGCAGAGGCAGGACTACCTTCTGGAGGATGAAGATGAGTATAATAAAATTTTATATTACAAGGCCGCCAATATTTTATCAGCCGGGTATAGTGTTGATCCAAACCATGCAGATGGTAATTACGTGGTGCATCCGAATGCTGAAGTAAATTTTATTAGTGGAAACTCCATTTCACTCGAGCCGGGGTTTGAAGCGAAACCCGGAAGTAATTTCACCGCATCGATCGAACCTGTCATTATTCCCGGATGCGGTCCGCCAAGGCTGGCAAGTAAGAGCCCCCATAATGATGAACATTTCTCAAATACTAGTAGTAAGATAATTTATTTTACAAGTGTTCCTAATCCCGTTACGTCAGACATGATTTTTATGTTCGATCTGGCTGAGAGTAGCAATGCGATAATTAATGTGTATAATAATATGGGCAAACTTGTAGCGACAATTGGTGAGAAATCTTTTTTACCTGCGGGAAAATTTACTTATTCAATGCCGGTTGAAAAGTTTGCAGCGGGATTATATGTGGCCAAATTGGTAACCAGGGATTCGGAGGCGAGTTTGAAGTTTGTTAAGCAATAGAAATATCATGCATGTAAGGATA
>CAZAON010000442.1:0-3846 GCA_964486655.1 uncultured Flavobacteriales bacterium | reverse complement strand
CACCGATCTCAACATTACTAAAAGCCTTGCCCGGCCTACCGTCAACATTCAATCTGAAATTCGAATTATTACCGCCGGCGATTGCAATCGATGAAATTTGCACGGCATTATCGCCATTATTATAAACGATAAATACCTGTGTGGCGCTTCCGACAGTTGTGAATACTGTATCGAATAAAATAGTATCCTCAGAAAAGGAAAGGCTAACATTACCGGTTTCGAATTCATCTTTTTTGCAGGAATGAAAAACGGCGAAGGCGATAAAAATAAAGGCAACAACGAAGGCTTGTTTCCGCATTCAGGAGATTTTGTTGACAAACGTTTTAAGTGAAGGAATATTTGTCAATTATTCCGCAAAGGAATCAAAAAAATGCGAATCAGGATGATGGAGCTTCAGAAAACATCTTCAGTTTCTGCTGCAACATTTCCATTTCTTCTTTGGCACGGCTGAGATTACTTTCTACTTCAACGAGCAGAGGAGCCATGTTTTTAGAGTTGCGGAAGAATCCCAGGTTATTTTCATACTGGTTAATAGTCGCCTGAAGTCTCTTGATCTTATCACGAATGGCATTCTTCTCCTTCAGCAAGAGGTTACCCGAATCGGCATTCTGGCTTAATGACTCTACATTATTCCTGAACTTGAGCATATGTTTTTGTCCGGACTCAAGTTTAAGAGCGTCATAACATTTATCGAGTGCATTCTTAAATTTTTCCCAGATGCGCTGTTTCTCCTTGATAGGTACATGCTGAATGGTTTTCCATTCTTCTGAAAATCCACGAAGGGTCTGAATGTCGTCCTGAGAATTACCGGTAGGCTGAAATGCTTCGACTTTTTTAACGAGTTCTTCTTTCAAAGCAAGATTCTGAACCTGTTCTTTATCACGCTCGGAGAATTTCTCACGTTTGGCATTGAAAAACAAATCGCATGCATCGCGGAATTTCTTCCAGAGTTTATTCTCTTCCCACTGTTCGATGTGACCGGCGTTTTTCCAGTCGTTTTGTAGCTGTAAAATCTGTTTGGTAGGTTCTTCAAAACTATCATGCGTCTGTTTGGCAATTTCTTCTGCCTTGGCGATGATAGCCATCTTCTTGTCGCGGTTATCCTTCTGCGATTTTTTCAGATCGCCAAAGAAGTCACGTTTCTTTTTGTAAAATTCATTGAGGGCGGTTCGGAACTGTTCCCATACTTTATCGTTCTCGCTTTTCGGACCAAATCCCGTGGCTTTCCATTCTTCGAAAAGTTTGTTAAGAGTTTCAGTCATGGTTTGCCATTGTTTCGGGGTGTCGAAATTTTCAGCGGCAATACCCTGAGCACGTTCGAGGATTTTTTTCTTTGCCTCGAGATGAACTAATTCCTCTTTTTGTTTGTCCTGGTGAAAGGCACGGATTTTCTGATAAACCTGTCCGATCAGTTCACGGTAACGTGTACGTAACGGTTCAACAGTTTCAGGAGCGGTTGGTCCGAGTTCAGACCATTCCATCCGGTAAAGATTTATCATTCGTTCAACGCCACGAATAGCTTCCATTGGAAGAAGTGATTCGATTTTTAGTAAAAGCTGGCTGCGTTGTTCGAGATTACGTTTGAAATCAAGTTCGCGAAGGTCCTTGCTCAGCTTCATGTTATAGTAGAAGTTGTGAGCATGACGGTGATAGATACTCTGAAGATTTTTGTACTCCCTGTTCGGAACATTGCCTATTTCATTCCATCGGGTCTGCAGTTCTTTGAATGTCTGAAAAGCTTTACCAATATTGGTTTCTTCGGCAATAAGCTTTTCCAGGTCGGCGATGACTTGCTCTTTTTCCTTTTGCTTGGTTAGTACTTCATCGGCACGCATTTTTCTGAACTTATGTTCACGGTCAGAAAAGATGTGCAGTAGTTCGCTAAAACGGTTGTCGCGGGGATCTTTTTTAGCCTCAAAATCATCGGCTAAACCTCCATCAGCCAGAAAACTCTGCAACTGTTCATTATTAATTTCCTCGCATGCACGGAGATACTGATTTTTAATCTCGTCGGCGCGGGCAAGGGTTTCCGTAGAAACCTCATCTTTTAGCAAATCTTCCAGTTGCTGAATTAATTCTTCCTTCATTACTTTAAATATGGCAGAAAGCGATTGTTATTCGCTTTAAAATGCGTTTTTAGATCGGTTCGGGAGTTATTTAGTTTTCGAAGATAAGATTCAGGACGTAGCAAGTCAATACTAATTATCATTTATGACCGAATAGTAACATCCTGTTAATAAGTTGCGAAAAATAGCATTATTTCCTTGGTTTTGATTTGTATAAAAAGAAAAAATTCCTACATTTGCCGCCTCAATTTTGACAGATCATGAAGAAAGACATTCACCCAAAGAACTACAGGATGGTTGTTTTTAAGGATATATCGTGCGATTATGCCTTTTTAACCCGTTCTTGCATTGAAACAAAAGACACAGTAAAGTGGACAGATGGAAACGAATACCCGCTTGTAAAGCTGGAAATCAGCCACATGTCTCACCCATACTATACCGGTAAGATGAAACTCATCGATACAGCCGGAAGGGTCGACAAATTCAATACGCGTTACGCGAAGAAGAAAGAAGTTACAAAGTAATCAGATCGGACCATCATTCATTATCTGCTTTCCGGACAACAGCTTACTGTTTCCTGTGCAGGTAAAACGAATGATAGTCGGGAAAGCAATCTTTTGATCCCCTTCAATATTTGAAGGGGATTTTTGTTTTATGACTTGCTGAACTATATTTTTGGAGAGTCAACTCGTTAAAAAAAATCTAAACTCCCGCCGGTGAATTTTATATTGTTCGATGACGATGCGCAAAGAAGCTTATTGCCTCTTACGCATACACGCCCTATTGCAGAAATCAGAGTAGGAATTTTAAAAATCAGAGAGAAATGGGAGCGGTATACAGGAAAAAAATTCAGTTATCTCACATCAGCATATTTGCAGTTTAAATTTCCTTTAATTGCAACAAACGAGAATATTTTAATTAACGGCTCGGTTTTACCTGATGAGAATCTGTTAAAGAAAATAAAAGAGCTTAAGGCCGGACAACAATTGGTGAAAGGCACTGTTGTCATCGCAGGACACGTAGCAATTGCCATGGAGAAAATTCAGTCAGCCGGCGAAATTGAATATAATGAGTCGGTGAATTATGACGGAGATATTATTAAGATCAATAATAACTGGGATATATTCGCGTTGAACGAAAAAGCGATTAAAGACGATTTTCAATTACTCACTAAAGGAAGAAAATCAGCCCCTATAAGTTCGACCAACAGGGTTATCGGAGCCGAAAACATTTTCCTCGAACCTTCCGCTAAGGTCGAATGCGCCACATTGAACGGTAATGAGGGAGTCATTTATATAGGTAATGATGCGGAAGTAATGGAAGGCGCGATGATCCGCGGTCCGTTCGCTTTATGTGATCATTCGCAAATTAAAATGGGCGCAAAAATTTACGGAGCAACGACCATTGGTCCGTACTGCAAAGTGGGCGGAGAAATCAGCAACTCTGTTGTATTCGGATATTCGAACAAAGCCCATGACGGATTCCTGGGTAATTCAGTGATCGGCGAATGGTGTAATCTTGGCGCCGACAGTAATAATTCGAATCTGAAGAATAACTATTCAAAGGTAAAAGTGTGGAATTACAAGGAAGAAGAATATGTAAACTCCGGTCTGCAGTTTTGCGGACTGATAATGGGTGATCATTCGAAATGCAGCATTAACACAATGTTCAACACGGGTACCGTTGTTGGTGTAAGTGCGAATATTTTCGGCACCGGTTTTCCTCCGAAATTCGTTCCTTCGTTTGCCTGGGGAGGATCAGAAGGATTTACAACCTATAG
>CAZAON010000441.1:0-22872 GCA_964486655.1 uncultured Flavobacteriales bacterium | reverse complement strand
GCGGTGATCCCAAGATTTTCAGGATTGCCGATGACGGGTCACTTACCCGGACAGTCACTATTACAAATGCGGTAAACCGTAATTGGGAAGATATGGCACATGATGCCGCCAGAACGAATATGTTTATTGGTGATTTTGGCAATAATAACTGCGACAGGACTAATCTTCGAATTTATAGAATTCCGTATCCGTCAGGGGTTGCTACGAATACCATTGCGGCCGATCAGATATCATTTACTTACTCCGACCAATCAAGATTCCCCTCTTCATGGATGAATTTTGACGTTGAAGGTTTTATCCACTTCCAGGGGCAGTTATTTCTTTTTACGAAAACAGATGGCAGTGCGATTGGATATACAAAGATGTATGCGGTGCCTGATGTACCGGGAAACTATGTTGCTATGCTGGTTGACAGTTTTTATACAAATGACCGTACAACCGGTGCTGCGATTAGTCCGGATGGCAAATCACTCGTATTGATTTCGAATACTCATATTCACCTTTTCCGCAATTTTATTGGCAATGACTTTTTCCACGGCTCACATACACAAATTAATATAGCAGGTGGATGGACACAAAAAGAGGCTGTTACATTCAGCAGCAACAATGAAATTTATTTGACCGATGAGAATACCGGAAATGGTAATCATTTATACTATGTTGATTTGAGTTCATGGGTCCCTGCTTCGCCGATCCTGTCAGTTGGAGATCTAAAAAAGGATGCTACTGCAAACGTTTTTCCAAATCCTGCCAACGATCATATTAGTGTCGAACTGAATACGACCTTATCAAAAGGTTCAATAGCAATTTTTGATTTGACAGGAAAACTGGCATTAAGTTCGCCCATTGAAACAGGCTCTACATCGTTCGCAGTCAACACGGCTGTGTTGCCGACAGGAGTTTATTTCTATCGTATATTTGAAGATGCGAAAGAAGTGCAGACAGCGAGGCTTGTTGTCAGCCACTGATTCAATTACAAATTAAGTATTAAGTATTAAGTATTAAGTATTAAGTATTAAGTATTAAGTATTAAGTATGCTGAGCAATATTCGTTTCAGCACATCACTTAATCCTTAATCCTTAATCCTTCGTCCTTAATCCTTTATCCTAAATCCTTTTTCCTTATTTTCGCGCCAAATCCAACCTCCAATGAGTTCACACGAGCGTGCCCATCATGACGAAGCCAATAATGTTACCTATCAGCGTTGCCAGTTTGCTTATGAATATGCGGTTCCTGTAATAGCGGGAAAGAAAGTGCTGGATGTGGGGTGCGGACTGGCCTATGGAACGGCCCTGATGGCAGATTCTGCGGCATCGATAACCGGAATTGATTATGATGCTGAGACAGTTGAGAGTAATAAGAAGAGGTTTGCCGAAAAGAAGAATTTGCAGTTCAGGCAGGCGGCGATTCCCCCTTTGCCTTTTGACAATCATTCGTTCGATGTGATTACAGCTTTTCAGTTTATTGAGCATATTCATCCCCGCAAGGAGTTTATCAGGGAATGTCTGCGCGTTTTGAAGCCGGGAGGGAAACTTTTAGTTACGACTCCGAATATCAAAAAGAGCCTGGCTCGCAATCCTTTTCACATTCATGAATATACATTCGATGAAATGAAGAAGGAAGTGTCGGATCTGACGAATCAATTTGAGCTGCGGGGCTTAAATGGCAATCAGCGCGTCAACAAATACTATGAGGAGAATGGCAAGTTTGTGAGGATGATTCTCCGTTTCGACATTTTTAAAATGCATCGCTGGCTTCCTTCAGCCTGGCTTTCGAAGCCCTATAACTGGATAACCAGTCTGATGCGTAACAAGTTAAAAGAGAAGGTAGACCAGACGACAGACATTTCGACGAAGGACTTCTTCCTTCAGAATGAATCACTTGACGACTGCTGGGACATATATTTGATTGCGTCCAAGAATTAGGCCTTTTACGTTGGCTAATACGGATTTCTTTTTATTTTTGCGTCCCCAAATTGACCTATGGTGTAACTGGCAACACGTCTGATTTTGGTTCAGAAGAGTCTAGGTTCGAGCCCTAGTAGGTCAACAAAAAAGCCCCTTTTCGGGGCTTTTTTGGCTTTAGAAATCTGTAGCGTAAGTATTTTGAGTTAGTCTTGAGTAAGACTAAGTGTAAGTTTAAGTTTAAGTAAAATCAGTCAAGCGAAACCACCGCCAGCTGCTCCCAATTATTACTCACCTTCTTATAAAATCTCATCTCCGACCCGCCACAATTCGATCCGCATAATGTTTTTATAAAAATCATACAAACAGTTTTATCTTTCAAATACAGCGGAGGAGTAAATTCAAAAACATAAGGCTCCGGAGATTCTTTAAGCAGATTTGATTTATCAATCTGCGAATTGTTTGGGTCACTTAATGTTTCGGAGTAGTGATTGTAAACAGACCTGAAATAATTCATTACATTTTCTTCCTCAATCACATTGGACTCTTTAAACAAATTAGCATTCCAGTAAGGTTTTGTCAGAGTCTTAATTTGATTCTCCAAAATTTTTCTCTCTTGCTTGGTGATAGTAACAGGATTAACTTTTGTATCGCTGCTTTGAAAATATTCCGACTTAAGTTTGATCAGAATTCTTTGCGCATCCGTTTCTCCGATATGATTCGTGTAAACAATACTGCCATCCGGTTTTTTCTCCCGTAATATTTTTTCAATAAAAGCAGCATCTGACTCCGGTACCTGAGAGAGAAGTTGATTTGCTGTTAGGCAGAAAAATAAAAGAATTAACCTTTTTATAAGTGTCACTTATTCAATTGAAACTACTTAACTATACTGAAATTAAACATGGGTGACTGAAACACTCCATACAACCTGACCCAAATTGGTAACATCATTTCCGTTCCGCGTGCTCCGCTTAGGTCTCCAAGATCAATCGGAGATTTCCAGCCAAATGAATCTAATATACCTTTTACCGTCTCCTTAGCCGATGAATCATTTCCACATATGAAAATGTCATGCTTACCCGGAACTTTCGAGGAGTCAACCATAAGATAGCAATTCATAGTATTTAATGTTTTGACGACTTTAAGTTCGGGAAATGCCTTCTGTATTTCTTCGCCAAGCGAAGTGGTATTTGAGTATTCCGGTATCAAAGATGGAGGCATGCCTTTCGAAAAATCGAGTGGATTGGCAACGTCAATCAGAATTTTTCCTTTAAGGTTACCTGCCGATTTCAGTGCCGGAATGCTTCCTGATCCTAATGTGCAATTAAAAATAATGTCAGAATATGCTGCAGCTTCCGCAAATGTTCCAATACTGCCATTAGCCGGATTTGCAGCTAACCAGGCTTTTGCTTTTTCATTATCGTTTGTTCTCGATCCCAGCATTACCTGGTTGCCAAGTGAAATTAATTTTGTTGCAATTGTATTACCTACCATACCGGTTCCAAATACTGAGTATTTCATATTGATAACTAATTAAAATTTGAAAATACAATATCAGAAATAATCTAACACTTTTCACCCTTTGCGCACTATCGACTGAAAATTGTACATCAAGACAAAAAAAAAGACCCGGATAAATCCGGGTCTTCCAAAAAGTTGTAAGAAATTTTGCTTACGACGTTCTGCGCACGTTTACAGCGTTAGGGCCTTTTTTGCCCGGCTGTACTTCAAATTGCACCAGGTCGTTTTCCTGGATTTGATCTTGCAATCCTGTTGAGTGAACAAACACTTCTTCACCATTGCTGTCGTCTTTAATAAAGCCGAAGCCTTTAGTTACGTTGAAGAATTTTACTTTTCCTGTTTTCATTAATTGATTTGATTGATGTATTATAAAACACTTTTGTCCTTACCACTTTTGTAGTGATAAGAACGACAAAGTTAAACTAATATATTAAATAGCACAGGATTATTGTGGAAAGTGGATAAGAAACTTCAACAAAATAATATAAGTATCTAATGATCAGATAGTTGAATATTAGGTTGAGGCTGTGCTTAAATCAGTAAATGAGTGCATTTATCCGAATAAATGACTAAATACTTCCTCTACTTTTGAAACCGGATATATTTTAATCGCTTTGTAACGACTCTTATCCAGACCTTTCAGATTGTATTTACTAATAATTATTTCTTCAAAGCCCATCTTTTCAGCTTCGCTTATCCTTTGTTCAATCCGTGTAACCGGACGGATTTCTCCACTCAGTCCGACCTCAGCCGAAAAAGCAATCTTCGGTGAAATCGATATGTCCTCTCCCGATGATAGTATGGCACAGATTACTGCCAGGTCTATCGCAGGATCTTCTACCTTGATTCCGCCGGCAATATTCAGAAACACATCTTTAGCCCCAAGTCTGAAGCCACATCGTTTTTCCAATACAGCCAGCAACATGCTTAGTCTGCGAAGATCAAACCCCGTGGATGAACGCTGAGGTGTTCCATATACAGCCGAACTTACCAAAGCCTGTGTTTCTATTAAAAGCGGTCTTACTCCTTCCATCGTTGCAGCTATTGCCGTTCCGCTTAAACTCTCTTCACGCTGTGCTATCAGTACCTCCGACGGATTACTCACTTCGCGCAACCCTGCTCCCTGCATTTCATATATTCCCAATTCGGCTATCGAACCAAATCTGTTTTTCGCGGCACGAAGTATTCTGTATACATGATGCCTGTCGCCCTCAAATTGCAATACAGTATCTACCATGTGCTCAAGAATTTTCGGTCCGGCAATTACCCCGTCTTTTGTAATATGCCCAATGAGAAATACCGGCACAGATGATTCTTTTGAATATCTCAAAAGTTCAGCCGCACATTCACGAATTTGTGAAACACTTCCCGGTGAGGAGTCAATCTTTTCTGTGAATACCGTTTGGATCGAATCAATAATCAGCACATCCGGATTTACTTCCGAAATCTGTTTGAAAACATTATCGAGTGATGTGTCGGTCAGGATAAAAAATTTTTCGCTCGACATCTTCAATCGCTCAGCCCGCATTTTTATCTGCTGTTCGCTTTCTTCGCCACTCACATACAATACTGTTTTGTTTTTTAATCCGAGAGCAAGCTGTAAAAGTAATGTTGACTTCCCGATTCCCGGTTCGCCACCCATCAATACTAATGAGCCCGGAACAAGTCCCCCGCCCAGTACACGATTTAATTCATTATCAGGAAGCAGAATGCGTTGCTCATCCCGCACTGCAACATTTGAAAGTAATTGTGGTTGAGGCGTTCTTTGATTTCTTTCTCCGGATTTCTTCCAGAGTACGACGTCTTCTTTCTTGCCGACGATTTCTTCTACATAAGTATTCCATTGTCCGCATGACGGACATTTACCAACCCACTTTGCTGATTGCACTCCGCAGTTCTGGCAAAAAAATGTTGTTTTGACTTTTGGGGAACTAATGGCCATTTTACGAAGATAGTGAGAAATGTGTCCAATGCATAATAGAAAAAGCAAGATATTTTTAAGAAGCAAATCTCATATGATGAATATTAATTATCAAAACTTTATTTCCGGATTTTTCCGCATAAAAGAACCTGCATTTTCGCGGTTGTATTATGATCATGCATGACAGATATTTGCATCATCAATTCTCAATCGTTAGCTAGCAAATGAATGAGTTTGTTTAAGTCAGTCATTGCGACTGGGGTAATGGAGCAGTCGCGATGGCTGACTTTCTTAATAATCATTAAAAATTGAAAAAGAAAAAAAATAAAAGGATGAAAAAGAAAAACTAAAAAAATTAGAAAAAAATAAATAAAATAAAATAAATAAATTTATTTATCTATGTTGGGGATATTTATAAATATCTTCCAATGAAATATTTGTGTTACTATAAATTTATTATGAATACTTATGCAACCCTCCAAACTTTCTCATTATCCCAATCAACACAAACTATACCCGGTATTTTCTCTTTTTCCAATGAACCAAATTTATCCGAAATGCCAAGAAATTCAGCTCCATTTAAGGTAGACCATTTAAGCAATTCGCCAATAGGAATTGAGGGAAATCTTTGATTAATGGTTTTCATCTCATCAAAAATTGAAAGCGAATAATTACTTGCATAACTGTCCGTGCCAACCGTTATTTTGAATCCTGCTTCAGATAGCATTTCAACATCAGGTGTTTTATTCTCTATAAAAAGATTGGCATTCAGGCACAGGCATAAAAGAGGGTTTCTGTCTTTTAATATTTGCAAATCATTCTTAGTTGTATAAGTATTATGTACGAGCTGCAGTGGAATTCCGGCAGGAAGTAAATCTAAAATATAATTTAACGATTTTATTTTTGGAGCATTCCAATTCAAAAAAGGCGGAATCATCTTTTGTAACTGATCAAGCAATTCACCGGTACCACTCGTAAACATTTCATTCTCTGACTTTGTTTCATGGTTATGAATAGTGAGAATGCCCTTGTTTTTAATAGCATGTCCGGCAATTAAAGACATTAAAATTTTACTGACAGTATATGGTGCATGAGGAGAAAGGGAAGCGATCAGATTATTACGGATAAACTTTTCTAACAAAATGATTCCTTCGTCGAATGTTTGTTGCCCTCTTTCAGGTAGCAAATCAAAAATTTCAACGAAAGTATGATAATGAATCAGTGAATTCTTTTTTATATCAACAGTAATATCTGAATTTGAAATATCTCCTACAGCAACGATTCCTGCGTTAAACATTTCCTCGTCAGCCTCTTTTGCTTTTTCAAAAATTATATCTGACGATTCATTTCGCTTGCTTACAATTTCTTCTATAAATCCGGTAAGTCCTCTTTTACTTGCAATGCGGCCTTTCAAATGAGATAGTTCGAGATGACAATGAGTGTTCACAAATCCGGGACATAAAAAACCATCATACTTTTCGGTAACAACGCTAATCTCCTGTTTTGCCGGATCAACAACTTCTGCAATTGATCCGTCATCATTCAAAACGACAACTCCGTTTTTTACCGGTGCAGAGGAAATGGGATAAATGAATTCAGCGGATAAAAAGCGCATGGGGTAAAATTACAAGTAATTAGTAATTAAAAAATTTGGCGATTAAAATATGAGATTTGTCCGCGTTCAATACATGTATTTCGCCATTAGAAATTGATTTCCGTACCTTTGCGAAATGCATTTCACCCCCGACAGGCTTAACATCCGTGAGCTTTCAATAGAAGAGATTCGTCTTTGGTTCAAAGAGAACAATGAGCCGGCTTTTCGTGCAAAGCAGGTTTGGGAATGGCTTTGGCAAAAAAGTGTTCGTGATTTTGATAAAATGTCGAATTTATCTAAGCAGGTCCGGGAAAAGCTTAAGGAGCGGTTTGTTATACATGGTGTTGAGATTGATACATTGCAGATCAGCAACGACAGAACGATTAAGAATGCATTCGTATTATATGATAAAAACATAGTTGAGGGTGTCTTGATTCCGACTGAAACACGAATGACTGCCTGCGTGTCGTCGCAGGTTGGTTGCAGTCTGACATGTAAGTTTTGTGCAACAGGAAAGTTAGAGCGAATCAGAAATCTGGAAGCCGGAGAAATATACGATCAGGTTGCAATTTTGAGGCAGCAGGCTGAAGAGAAGTATGGGATTCCGCTTAGCAACATTGTTTACATGGGAATGGGTGAGCCATTGCTCAATTATGCGAATGTTCTGGAAAGTATAAAGCATATCACATCACCCGAGGGACTCAATATGTCTCCTCAACGAATAACTGTTAGTACGGCAGGGATTGCGAAGATGATCAAGCGCCTGGGAGATGATGAAGTTCGTTTCAATCTTGCCTTGTCATTGCATGCGGCAAATGATGAGAAGAGAAATCAGATTATGCCGATCAATGAACATAACACTCTTGATGCATTGGCGGAGGCTTTAAATTATTTCGCCGAGAAGACCGGAACAAGGGTGACTTTCGAGTATATCGTCTTTAATAATTTTAATGATACGCTTACCGATGCAAAAGAACTGGAAGCGTATTGCCGGAAAGTGAAAGCTAAAGTGAACCTGATCGAATACAATCCGATCGATGGAGGTCAATTTCTGAATGCCAAAGCTGATAAGATAGATGCTTTCAAAAATTATTTAGAGAGCAGGGGAGTGATTGTCAACATTCGCCGAAGTCGGGGTAAGGATATCGATGCGGCATGTGGTCAGTTGGCGAATAAGAATGAGCATGCGGTGGTCAGGCTAAAAAGCTAATTGGCATTATTCTTCAATCTACATTCTTCTCCCGAAGGCTATCGGGACTTCACTTTTTAACCCTATTTTTGCCATCTGAATGTCAGGCATCCTAACAGACATAAAAGCCCCTATTTCGTCAATAATGGACGAATTCGAGAAGAAATTCCGCGCTTCCATGAAAAGCAGCGTTCCTCTTCTCGATCGCATCACCCATTATATCGTGAAGCGGAAGGGAAAGCAGATGAGGCCGATGTTTGTTTTTCTGTCGGCCGGACTTTGCGGGGAGATAAATGACCGTTCATACAGGGCCGCAACACTAATTGAATTGTTGCATACGGCAACACTTGTTCATGATGATGTGGTAGATGATTCATTCGAACGTCGCGGTTTTTTTTCGATCAATGCTTTATGGAAAAATAAAATCGCTGTCCTTGTCGGTGATTATTTACTGAGTAAGGGCTTGCTTTTATCCGTAAAGTATAAAGATTTTGACCTGCTCGAGATTGTTTCGACAGCAGTTAGTGTAATGAGTGAAGGCGAATTGATGCAAATTGAAAAGGCACGAAAGCTTGATATCAGTGAGGAAATATATTTTGAAATCATTCGCCAGAAGACGGCATCATTAATAGCGTCTTGTTGTGCATCCGGAGCAGCTTCGGTTTATGCCGACAAGGAAATTATTGAACGAATGCATAAATTCGGTGAGCTTATTGGTATCGCATTCCAGATTAAGGATGACTTGTTTGATTATGGTCCGTCGGGAATAATTGGTAAACCAACAGGTATAGATATAAAAGAAAGCAAGATGACGCTTCCGCTTATTCATGTGTTGGGAAAGTCATCAAGTTCGGAAAGAAGACATATTATAAACATAGTTAAGAATCATAATACTGACGATAAAAAGGTAAAAGAAGTTATTTCGTTTGTTAAAGACAGAGGCGGACTTGAATATGCTACTGAACGAATGAACAGCTATAAGGATAAAGCACTCGATGTACTTGGTGAATTTCCTTCTTCATCTTATAAAGATTCATTAGAGCAACTCATTACTTTCACAACAGAGCGTAAACACTAACATGACAGGTAAAGTTTATTATTTCATTTCGGCCATCATGTTTCTCATTGGAGTTTTCATACTTCTTACTCCGACATTGCTTACGCCGGATTTGATTTTTCCTGAGAGGGTAGATTCTGCTTACATTGTTTTTAATGCCATGCAGACAGAAACGGATCTCGACACGGTTCCCCTTACTCCGGCCGATATGAATTTGAAATATTCGGAAATGAATATCAAATCATATGACGGAATTCAACTCAGTGGCTGGTATGTAAGTGTTACAGATACTCCCGCAAACACGATTATTATTATTCATGATTTGAATGAGGGCAAAATTCTTTATCTGGATCATTTAAAACAGTTTCACGATCGCGGATTCAATGTAGTCGTATTCGATTTACGAGCGCATGGAAGCAGCGGTGGCACGGAATTTTCGCCCGGACTTCCAACTGTAACAGACGTTAGGATTATTACAGACTCTGTGCTTGCCAGAAAAGGTACTAAGAACATAGTATTTTTCGGAGCCGGAGTAGGGGCGGCAATTGCTCTGCAGTCTGCTGTTTACGATGACAGATGTCGCGGATTGGTTTTGCAGAGTCCGTTTAATACACTTGAAAATTATCTCGACAGGTATTCTTCCGAAAAATGGGGAGTGATGAGTAATTTCTGGTTACCGGTGTTAAGAAGAAATATGGCCGAACTTCTGCATTATCCGGTGAAGGAACTGGATTTAAGACATATTGCATCCTATACAACTTTGCCTTCGCTCTACATCATTGGATCTACCGATAATAAGATTTATACATCTGAAACTCTTCAGGTATTTGATGCTTCAGCGAGCGACAAAAAAGAATTATTTTTGATCAGGAATGCCGGTCATGATAATGTCGCAAAGACAGGAGGAGAAGGCTTTTACAATAGGATAGCCGCATTCATCATGACAACAATGCCGAAAGAGCTGAAGATAAGCCGTTACAAAAAGTTAGCGCAAAAATGATAACTAAGGAAACGATAGACAGGATATTTGATGCTGTGAGGATTGAAGAAGTCGTCGGGGATTTTGTGCAGCTTAAAAAACGGGGAGTGAATTATATCGGACTATGTCCCTTTCATAATGAGAAAACTCCCTCGTTCAATGTTAGTCCGGTCAGAAATATTTACAAATGCTTTGGTTGCGGTAAGGGAGGTAATGCTGTCAACTTCATCATGGAGCATGAACAGTATAATTATCCTGAGGCATTAAGATTCCTTGCCAATAAATATTCGATTGAAATAGAAGAGACCGCTCCTGATCCGAAGGAATTGGAGATGAAAGATGAGAAGGAAAGTCTCTACGTAATAAATGCATACGCCCAAAAATATTTTTCTGAGAATCTTTTCGAGAGTGAGGAAGGTAAATCAATCGGACTTACCTATTTTAAGGAGCGGGGATTCACGGAGGATATCATTCGTAATTTTCAACTGGGCTATTCACTATCGGCATGGTCATCATTCTCCGATGAAGCTCTGGCAAAGGGATATAAAAAGGAATATTTACTAAAAACCGGTCTATCTACTCTTAAGAGTGGTACCGAAAATACAGTGGCAGATCAAAAGTTGCTCGATCGTTTTCGTGGTCGTGTGATGTTTCCGATACATAATCTGAGCGGCAGGGTAATCGGTTTCGGTGGGAGGGTTCTTAAAAAAGATGAGAAGACTGCAAAGTATGTGAATTCACCCGAGTCGGATATTTATCACAAGAGTAAATCGCTTTACGGAATATACTTCGCCAAGAAATCAATTGTTCAGAGGGATGAATGTTACCTGGTTGAAGGATATACCGATGTTATTTCTTTACATCAGAGCGGGATCGAAAATGTCGTTGCATCGTCAGGCACATCGCTTACAGTTGAACAGATTCGTTTGATTGGCAGGTATACGAAAAACATCACGGTATTATACGACGGTGATGCGGCCGGAATAAAAGCTTCATTACGTGGAATCGATTTGATCCTTGAAGAGGGTTTAAATGTACGGGTTGTTTTATTTCCCGATGGAGATGATCCGGATTCATACCGGCGCCGGCATGGTAGCAGCATGCTTGTAGATTTTATTCAGCAGAACTCTAAGGATTTTGTTGTTTTTAAAACGGGTTTGCTTTTAAAAGATGTGGCGAATGATCCGATTAAAAAGGCAGGCTTAATAAAGGAAGTCGTTGAAACGATTGCATTGATTCCCGATCCAATCACCAGGTCGGTTTATGTAAAGCAATGCAGTGAGTTAATGGAAATGCCCGAACAGTTGCTTATCGGTGAAATGAATAAGCAGCGTCGTAAGCAGGTGAGTAAAACAATGCCTGCCGAAGAAGCCGGGGAATTGTTACCTGAAACTGTCGTTCAGCATATCCGCCAGGTAGCGGTTAATTCTCTGGAAAATTCGGAGCAGGAAATTATCAGGCTGCTGCTGAATTATGGAAACAACGAATTATTATTTCCGATTGAAATTGAAGCACCCGATGTACCAACCGGCAAGAAAGAAGTTATCGAGAAGGTAACTGTCTTTAAATTTTTTATCAGAGAAATTGTACACGACGATATTGAATTTGAAAGCGTAATACTGAACCAGATGTTGAAGGAATATACTCAAATGAGTATCAAAGGGGAGGAGTGTAATCCGCAGGTATTTCTAAATTCGCAAAACCCTGAAATTTCTTCGATGGCTGTTGAGTTAATCAGCATAAAATATTTTCTCAGTGAAAACTGGGAGCAAATGCATCGTATTAATGTCCCCGATGAAGTACATGTTTTAAAAGATTCTGTTGAGAAGTCGGTTCTGTATCTGAAGAAAAGAAAAATCCTGAAGATGCTCGATGAGAGTTCTAAAAAAATTCAGGAAGCGCAAATGAGGGGTGAAGATTGCAGCGAATTACTGATGGAGCATATGCGGATTGAGCAAATAAAGGTTGAAATTACAAAAGGAGCGTTGGGAATTGATATTCTGAGGTAATTACCAGAGCACTTGATTTGGTAAAATAAAAAGGCCACGAAAAATATACTTTTCGTGGCCTTTGTTTTATTAATTCAGATTCAATGATTTGTTTTTATCATAAGTAACCGCATAACTAAATGTCAGGGTCTGGTATTCTTTAGCTTTAAGATCAATGTTCCACTTAAGCGAGCCGGTTTCAGGATTGAAATCTGCTTTTCCTTTATCGTTCAATTCTACTTTGATTTCTTTATTCTGTGCAATCGGAATCTGATCTTCTACAATCAGATTTAAAGTCTTGGTTTTATTATTTTTCATTCGTAATTCGTAAGCAATCGTTTTGGTGATATCAGTACCAATTAATTTATTGTTTTCTTTAACCGGCTTCTTTGTTCTTGTAACAGTTACTCCATTATCTCTTCCGAATGCCAATTGAAGAGTGTCATTAATTATAGCCGGATTTAATACCGTTTCTCCGACGTACGTTCCTTCATAAAACACATTTGCTTTACCCGGCAACAAATTCATGTCTTCCCATCCGGTAATTTTAGCCACTAAAAATGCCTCACTTTCAATTTTTGGAACCAGGTAATGATAGTAGGTTGAAGGAAGTTTATCCGATTTAATCGGAACAACATGCACGGCCCCGTCAGATGGAATGTCGTATTCAAGATTTATGTCGAAAACAACATTCGCCATTGTTTCTACTAACTGAGAATAATTTGCAGCAGATTGTGCAGGTGTCAATTTTTTCATTTCGTCTGACTCTTTACTCATTGCTCTGCTTCCCACTCCATCCAGTATGTACGAATTTTGTTCTGAATTCCGTTCTCTTGCTCCGCCGGTGATAGTTGGTACTGCCGTAAAGTAATTCAGATACCAGGTCGGCAAAGCGGGTTTAATATTACTTCGGTTCGGATTTGAAGTGCTTACTTTTAGCTTTACGTTGTTCCAGTCTTCTTCAGTTTTTTGAAAAATGTTTGCTTTATAAGTTAGTTCTATAGGTAGTGTGACTGTTGAAGAACGTAAATCATATGAAGGTGTCCATCCTGCATTTGAAACCATGTAACTCACATCAATTGTTCCTGTTGTTATTTCATCGGCACTGACTGATACTATAATCTGATGTATGGGTTTATAGGTCTCCTGAGGTTCCTGATTTTTAAATTTACGTAAGTCTGTAAGTCGTGCATTAACCAATGCAACTTTATCTGTAGTTTTTTTCTCATCACGCTTTATCTTGAAAAGTTTTGAATTAATATCATTCAATTTAATTCTGAAAAATTCCATCGCATCTTTTAAAACAGGAAGAGAATCACTGCGACCTTCGCCATTCGATAATTTGTTTTTCAAAATCATGTCTTTTTCCAATAGCAATGCAGCTTTTTTATCTGCTAATTCATCTCTCGTAAATCCCAATTCGATTAATGAATCTTCCAATTGCTTAATTTCTTTGGTAACAGCCGGTGGTAAAGTATTATCCGCGGCTTGTGGAGGTTCGGGATATTTAATTTGATGTTTAACATCTAAAATGATGAAGTTGCCTTTTCCACCTGCCTGAACACTGGAAGGATTAATGGAAGGTGATATTCCTGAAAAGACCAGCTCGTTGGTTCCTTTACTTAAATTTACTGTCGATGTTCGAAAGACCTGTGCTCCCTGAGTGAAAACGGTAACATTCTTTACAGTTGATTTAATACTTTTTTCAGCACTGACATTGGCATTTACGGCAATAAATAGTATTGCCATCAGATGGATTTTTTTCATTTGTGACGGATTTTGGAATTTGAAATATTAACGGAAAATTCATTTATAAAAGTGGCTAAGCAAACATGGGGCCAAAAATTATCTTTAGAAAAAAACTTAGTTAATATATCCGGGCAAAAAGCCGAATGATGTTATTAATTAATAGTAAAAGCAGAAATTTCTGTTTTGCCAACTCGCAACCCGTAACCCGTAACCCGTAACCCGTAACCCGTAACCCGAAACCCGAAACCCACAACCCGTAACCCCCAACCCCCAACCCACTAAAGCTCCGCCACCGATTTGGCGAACCATTTCTGGAACTTCAGGTATTCCTCGCCGGTCGCCGGTCCTGAAAAGCCGGTATGGATTCTTACAATCTTTTTGTCCCTGCTTAAAAATATTAAAGTGGGAAAGGCAAGTAGTCGGGTTAGTTTTAAATTTTTTGCTGCTACTGTTTTATCATTCGAGCCGGCAAATAAAACGGGATATTCAATATCAAACTTCTTTTTTAACCTGCGAATATTTTTCCGTACGGTAGCTGAATCCGTTATTCTTTCAAAATCCAGAGCGATAATTCCGATTTCACGTTTTAATGAACTGTACCACTGTGAAAGATATTTTGTCTCATCCATGCAATTCGGGCACCAGGTACCCATTATCTGAATGATCATCGGCCTGTCTTTGTATTGATCATCGCTGAGTGAAACTATTTTCCCGTTTTCATCCGGGAAACTAAAATTAAAAATTCCATTTTCCGAAAACTCTATTAATTTATCGGGATCAGGGAGGCTGAATTTTTCATCGCGTATTCCTCTCCAGGTGTCATGCCAGTGTTTGCCCGAAAAATATTCTCCGTTAATTAACGAGTCGCCTTTAATAAGTGCTGTAAACAAAAACAGATGTGAGCCATCAAATGCCGAAAGCCAAATCCTCTTCCCGTTTACTTCCCCTTCCAGAAAACGATAGTCACCGGTAACTGTTAGAAAGGTTCCGGTTAAACGATTGCCATCCTGATTGAATACACCGATCGTTTCTTTTGACAATTCATCTTCTCCGTCAAAAACAATCCGGTACCTTCCTGTAATGTTTTTACCTGAACGTTCCGGTTTATCTGAAAAACGATAAGACAATCCGCTTTCAGCATGAAAGGGGAGAATATTATTGTCCTTCCGCGCATGATTGATAAAGTTTCCGGCCAGATTCCCTTTTGTTAAAATACATCGGAACTCTGCATCAAAAACGGGCATTTGAATGATAACCGAGTCTCCAATGAAAGTGATTTCATTAACAAGGATCTTTTCATCACTATTATGAATCGTAATTTGATTGTTTAAAGAAGTAAAAGTAAACGGCAATTCAAGTGTATCGTTTAATTTAATTGCAGCATGCCAATCCGCATCCGGTAGTTGTGAAAAGCATGTTGTAGCCGCAAATATTATTAAAACGAAAGCCCGTAAAAATTTACCGGTTGAAACTATGGATGATCTAAATGCAGAGAAATTATTATCTGTATTTCGGTTATTCATAAAGTCTCATTCAAGAATATCAAAGCGTTTTACCTTAATACAGCTTTTTTCCCCGTCATCATTTTTAGAGATGCAACTTCCATCTCAGTCAGAAATCTCCATCGGCCACGCGGCAGATCTTTTTTTGTTAATCCGGCAAATACAACACGATCAAGTTTTTTAACATCATAACCGAGGTGTTCGAAAATCCGTCTCACAATTCTGTTTTTACCCGAATGAAGTTCCATCCCCACAACATTTTTTTCAGGTGTTGTGTAAACTGCTTCATCAGCTTTGATTAGTCCGTCTTCCAGGCGGATACCCTCACGAATCTGCTCCATGTCGGTTCCTTTGACCGGACGATCAAGTTCAACCTGGTAAACTTTATGTACTTCAAATGAGGGATGTGTAAGCTTTTTCGCCAGATCACCGTCATTTGTAAATAATAAAACTCCTGTGGTATTTCTGTCAAGTCTGCCTACCGGATAAACTCTTTCTTTACATGCCTTTTCTATGAGACCCATGACAGTTTTACGATTCTCGGGATCATCGGTCGTAGTGATAAAGTCTTTTGGTTTGTTTAATAGAATATAAACAAGTCGTTCACTTTTTAACGATTCATTATTGTATTTTACGATATCGCCCGGCATTACCTTATAACCCATTTCGGTAATAATTTCTCCGTTGACAGAAACTACTCCTGCAGCGATGAGTTCATCAGCTTCACGACGGGAACAAACACCGGCATTCGCGATATATTTATTCAATCTTGTAGAACCATCATCAACGCCTTTTGAAAATGACTGAGAAGATTTGGATTTCTTCTTGTCACCGTAAAATTCATGTTTTTCTTTTCGATTCCACTGGCGATCATTTCTATCACTGCTTTTTGGTGAACGATCAAATGCCCGTTTCTCTGGAAAATCTTTTTTCGCCGGTTTGTTTTCCGTAAAATTTCTTGTCTGATCTATTTCGCCTGAGCTGTGAAAATCAGGTTCGTCAGATTTGAATTTATTTTCACTTTGAAACGGTTTTGATTTTCCTGAACGGGCTTTGTTATTATAACCTTTTTCATTTTCGTATTCAGGTTTCTCTCCTTTGTAAACTCTTTTACGCGGACCTTCGGTTGAACGGCTTCGAAATGCAGGTTTGTTTTCTTTATCCCCGCCAAATTTTTTTCTGCGTTCAGTTCCTTCGCGATTTTCTCCGCCTTCTCTTCTTCGATCCGACGAGAAACTACGTTTTTCACCTCTGCCGAATCTGCTGCCGCCTGACGGACGATCTCCGGAAGATCTGCGAAAAGGCGGCTTGTCGCCATCAAATTTTATTCTGCGATCTCCGCCTTCGCGACTATCTCCATCATCACGCCTGCGATCAGATGAAAATCTCCTTTTTTCTCCACCACCATAGCCTGATCCTCTTTCCGGACGATCTCCGGCAGGTCTTCTAAAAGCGGGTTTTTCGTCCCCAAATCTTGGTTTGCGTTCACCTGAATCACCTGAACGACTTTCGCCATCACGGCTTCTTTCGGAGGAAAATCCTCTTCCGCCCGGTCTTCCACCTGATTTTCCGGGTGGTCTGCCGCTCATTCTTCCGCCTGTTCTGCTGCCTGTCCTGCCTGAAGGCTTACCACTTCTGCCTCGGCCACCGCCTTTATTTCCTGATCGTTTCATTCTGCAAAGCTAACAATTCAGAGCCAAGTGTCTAAAATTTATACCATTATCATCTGTTTAGGACAGATTGTAAGCGGGAAAGTCATTTATTTGATCTTCCTCAATGATCATTTGATAACTATCCTGTTTTTATCAGATCAATACTCATGTGTTTTTGGTATACTTACTTTCGAAAAACTCAGAAATAAATGCCGGATAATATTGTCAGAAAGAAGACCATAGAATATTTCATCCTTTTTTCTTCACTGTTATTTATCACAATTTTTGTCATTGAGAAAATTAACCACCGGTTTTGGTTAAACGACTTTAAGGTTTTTTATCTGGCCGCGAAAGCTATGTTTAATAATGAACAGGTGTACGGAATTCCGTTTGGTTTAGACACCGGATTTTATAAGTACTCTCCGTTTACGCTAATCTTTTTTGCTCCGTTTACCCATTTGCCTTATGAAACAGCAGCTATTATTTATTTTTTTATTGATGCTATATGTGTAATAGCGGCGCTGGTTGTGATTAATCAGATTATGAGCAAATTTGTTTTCAAAGATTATAAATCTTCCTTTCTGATACTTTTCTTAACCCTTTTGTGTGTTCTCAATCATCTTGTTCGCGAGTTGCATCTCGGAAATACTAATATGATTTTATTATTATTATTGAGTTTTTCGGTTAAATTTTCACTTGAATCTAAATATAAAATTGCGGGTTTCTTTTTAGCCATCGTAGTGCTTACTAAGCCATACTTCCTTATTTGTATTCTGCCACTATTATTGTTCAGGAATTATAAGACCATACTTAATCTGTTTTATTCAATTGTTGTCTGCATTGCATTAACCTTTATTGTTGTGGGATTCGAAAGAGGAAAAGAGCTTTATGCACAGTGGATATATGCCATGAAAGAACATTCAAGTTATCTCTATAGTAATCATACAATTTTATCGTTGTTAAAAAAATACTTTGGAATTGATGTGCCGGCAGCTTACGGAATAATCTTGTTGGGCTTGGCGGGTATTATTTTGTTTCTATTTTTTTGGTATTCGAACAAAAGTGAAATTGAAGTTTCGAAAAATCCGGAAAGAAAAAACTTTTCACTTCTCTTGTTTTATTTTTTGCTAATTGCAATTGTTCCTGTTTTTCTTGTCACCGACACTGAACATTTTTTATTTTCACTTCCGCTGATTACTATTCTGATATTTCACCTTTCCCGAACGAAAAATTATTTATTAATTACTGTTTTTACTCTGGTCATGTTCATGTATGGTGGCAATTCTTCCGATCTGTTAGGAAAAAATCTGGCACATAAATTTGAAGATTGGGGATTTCTCGGGATAAGTAATTTAATTATTATTGGAAGTGTAATTTATATGTACATAAATAAAACAACTTACGGAAATATATCACGAACCAAAGCCGAATAACAAGTCTCCGGTAATTTTATGCGGAGATGTTGATCTGTTATATTCTTCAGGAAGTTTTTTTAACCGGTTTATCCAAAGGCAACAAAAATAAAACCGGTACAAGTGCATAAATAATAAAAGTAATATAGGTGTGTATCCAGGCTACACCCACCGCGAGAATATAAAATAATGGAGCCAGTAACAGAGACCATCTGACATTGCGCATAGTGGTTTTTGGATCATATTCCTCTTTCAGGTAGTTTTTGACTATATAGTAATAGAGCCAGATTGTGGCCAGTGAAACAAAGAACAAAACAATTCCAAGTGAAGCAACTGCTAATGGTATATGCGGATATGCACCCATCAGGTGTGCAGGAAACGGAATCAATGCGGCGAATAAAAGAAGTATTGTGTTAATCCAGACCATTCCGTAGTCTGACTTCTTTGCCATATGTAATAGATTATGATGCTGAAGCCACAATGTTCCTACAATAAGTACGCTAACAATCCAGCTGAAAAGTACAGGGAAAATATGTTTAATGGCATTCCACAACGCTATTGAGTCGGTTGCGGTTTCCAGATGTGGTATTTTTATTTCAAGTACAAGTAATGTTATAATTATTGCAAATACTCCGTCGCTAAATGTTTCAAGGCGACTTTTTTCGAATTGCCAGATTTTAAATTTATTGCTGATTGACATGGAATAAATTTTCGAAGTTGAGTTACAAAAATAAAAATCTTACTTAATAGGGCAAGTACAATAGCTGCTTCAGTGTCTTACCGGCAAAAAAATCTACGCAAACGGATAAAATGCATCCTCAATATGCTCAATCGAAGTGTATTCTTTATTTGTAATCACAATCGTAATATCAAATCGCCATTCTTTTTCAGGAGCATATTCTTTCACAAAAAAATCAGCAGCCTTGATTATTTGTTTCTGCTTGGAAACCGGAACCAACAAAGAAGGATCCGTTAGGTAAGACGATGTGCGCGTCTTGACCTCAACAAAAACAATTTCATTTCCGATGGTTGCGACGATGTCAATCTCCGCACGCTTGAAAGAAAAATTACGCGCGAGTATTGTATATCCTTTAGAAGTAAGATCTCTTACAGCAAGTTCTTCGCCCTTTCTGGCTAATTCCGTTTTCTCATCCATTGTGAAAAGTTATTTCCATTTTTTCAGTCACATTCAGAGTGATTTCGCTGCCCATCATAAGCGGGTAGTTATTCGGAATATGTCCTGCAGGGAATCCGTAGACAACCGGAAAGGAATATTCGGCAACTGCCTCATGAATGATTTCTTCGGCCGTTTTCCCAAATGGGATTGTATTGTCCTTCATTTCACTCATTCCGCCCACGATTAACCCTGCAAGGTTTTTTAACTTGCCGTTACGTTTCAAATTCATCATCATCCTGTCAATGTGGTACAAATATTCGTCCAGATCTTCCAGAAATAGAATTTTTCCATCCATGTTCACATCGCTCTCGCTGCCGAGAATTGAATATAGAACAGAAAGATTTCCACCGGTAAGAATTCCTTTCGCCTTCCCTTTTCGATTCAGCTTTTCGAGATGGGGTTGTTGTTTACTCGAGGAATAACGAAGTGGGTTTCCGAACAACGAATCTTTATATACACTTAGACAGTTCGCATTGAGAGTGGGCAGATTCATTGCCATTGGCGCGTGAAGCGTTTGAATATCACAATGACGCTGAACGTGCGAATGAATAACGGTAAGGTCGCTGTAGCCGATCAGCCACTTTGGGTTTTTAATGAACTTCTTCCAGTCAATGGAATCTATGATCCGAACTGTTCCGTACCCGCCGCGGGCAAACAGGATTGCTTTCGCTTTGCTGTTCAACGCTCTTTGCAGGTCTCCGGCCCGGTCTTCGTCGGTACCGGCGAATTGGTTATAGTCGTGATACAGGTTTTTGCCGGTCTGTACTTTTAGCCCCCAAGAGGTGAGTAAGTCAATCGCCGGTTTCATTTCCATCTTGCTTACTTTTCTTGCGGTTGATACTAAGGCGATTGTGTCGCCGGCTTGCAGGTATTCAGGTCGGATCATATTTCTATCTTTGGCGTCAAAATTAATTGAAAGTTTGGGCACTTATGTTCAATCTTTGCAGTTTATTAAAATATCTTTCAGCATAGCTGATTTATGAGACCTACAATAGTCACTTCCGCTTTGCCGTATGCAAATGGTCCGGTTCATATCGGACATTTGGCCGGCGCCTATCTTCCTGCCGACATCTATGTTCGCTTTCTGCGAATGCTGGAGGAGGATGTGATTTTCATTTGCGGGTCCGATGAACATGGAGTGCCGATCACTCTTCGTGCACGAAAGGAAGGAATTACACCTCAGCAGGTGGTCGATAAGTATCATGCAATAATCAAGAAGAGTTTTGCTGAATTCGGAATTTCATTCGACATCTATTCACGCACTTCGAATAAGATCCATCATGAGACGGCGTCAGATTTCTTTACAGTGCTTTACAAAAAGAAGTTGTTTACCGAAGAAGAAACAGAACAGTACTATGATGAAGAGGCTGGAATATTTCTTGCTGATCGTTACATCACTGGAACATGTCCAAACTGTGGCAATCCGAATGCTTATGGCGACCAATGCGAAAAGTGTGGGAAGTCTCTTAGTCCGTCTGATCTGATTAATCCACATTCACAGTTAAGCGGAAAAGCGCCCGTAAAAAAGAAAACAAAGCATTGGTATCTGCCGCTCGATAAATTTCAGAAAGAGTGGCTGGAGGAATGGTTGCTTTCGCATAAAGACGACTGGAAAAACAATGTGTTCGGTCAGTGTAAATCATGGCTCGATCAGGGATTGCAGCCTCGTGCGGTAACACGTGATCTCGATTGGGGAGTACCTGTTCCGCTTCCCGATGCGAAAGGGAAAGTTTTATACGTATGGTTTGATGCGCCGATCGGTTACATTTCTGCCACTAAAGAATTATTCCTCGAAAGAGGAAATGCTGACGGCTGGAAAAAATACTGGCAGGGAAATGCGAGATTGCTTCACTTTATCGGTAAAGACAATATCGTATTCCATTGCATCATTTTTCCTGCAATGCTTAAGGCTCATGGCGATTTTGTTTTACCTGAAAATGTTCCGGCCAATGAATTCCTGAATCTGGAAGGAGATAAAATTTCAACATCCCGTAATTGGGCAGTGTGGTTGAACGAATACCTGGAGGATTTTCCGGGAAAGCAGGATGTCTTGCGTTATGCATTATGTGCGACTGCTCCCGAAAATAAAGACAACGATTTTACGTGGAAGGATTTCCAGGCGAGGAATAATAATGAGCTTGTGGCGATTCTTGGAAATTTTGTGAACCGTACACTCGTGCTTACGGAAAAATATTTCGAAGGGAAAGTTCCGGCGCCCGGTGCGTTTAACGAAATTGATAATGCCGCTTTAGACGAATTGAAAAATTCGGCCGATAAAATAAAAGCATTTATTCAGGAATTTAAATTGCGTGACGCGTTATTCGAGTTGATGAATTTAGCGCGTACGGGAAATAAATACCTGGCCGATCAGGAGCCGTGGAAATTACATGCGACAAATCCCGGGCGTGTTGCCACGATATTATTTGTGTCTTTGCAAATCACCGCAACACTTGCATTGCTGATGGAGCCTTTCATTCCGTCTTCTTCTGAAAAGTTATTGGCTATGCTCGGCATTAAAAAATTATCGTGGAAGAATTTCTATGGAAAACAGGTTTTGCAGAGCGGACATCAGTTAAATAAATCATCGCTGCTATTTGAAAAAATCGAAGACGAAGCGGTGCAAAAACAAGTGGCAAAATTGGAACAGAGTAAACTGGCAAATATTGCCGCAACACCTCCCGCAGATGCTGCGCCCGCTAAGGCGCCAACATCATTCGACGATTTCCAGAAAATGGATATTCGCATAGGTACAATATTAACGGCTGAACGGGTTCCGAAAACAGATAAACTACTAAAACTGACGATTGATACCGGTATTGATCAGCGAACAGTTGTAAGTGGTATTGCAAAATATTACGAACCTGAAAAAATAATCGGACAAAAAGTTACCATACTCGTAAATCTCGAGCCTCGTAAAATAAAAGGCATTGAATCACAGGGAATGATATTGATGGCAGAGAATGGGGATGGGGAATTGTCCTTTCTGGCACCGACGAAGGATTTTGATAACGGGTCGACGGTGAGTTAAAAGCAATTACAAATTACGAATTACGAATGACGAATTACGTTTGCGTTGTAGTTTAAATTTGATATAATAGACAAAAATAGTTGGTAAAAAGCTTTGTAGCCCAATACTGACGAGGGTTTGCTTAAAGGAAATTGAAAGTCGTTTCAATTTCCTTTTTTCGTTACATGAAAACGGTAAAAAAAAGTCATGTTGGGGTTG
>CAZAON010000440.1:0-17031 GCA_964486655.1 uncultured Flavobacteriales bacterium | reverse complement strand
AAATCCGCGCCCATCTGCGGGAAAATTTACCGCAGATGGGCGCTGATAAGCCTTTATTTATTCTACAACAATTCTAAAAGTTTTCTCAGAATTTACGAATGATACTAATCCTGTATAAATTCCTGAAGCTAACGATGTGCAATTTAACGGAATGAAATTTTTGCCGGCAATTAGGTTTTCGTTTGGAGTATGGATAACGATTCTTCCCATTGAATCATAAAATTTCATATTGAAAGATCCTGATTTAGGTGCATAGATTTCCATGGTTGTCAAATCTGAGACCGGATTAGGAAAGCAACCACCGATAAAAAATTGATCGATGGAAATATCCGAAACAGAAGTGAATGGATCAATTGCCCAGATCCGCATCAAATTAATTAGGTTTGTATTTTTAACTCTTTCACAGCTACCGGAATCTGACAGTATAGATGAGCCGGGTACCTGATCCATCTGATACATAATTACCGGACTGAAATTCCAGTTATTATTGCCAATAACATGGCGTGCCATTGTTGGGAAAATACATTCTTCATTTTCACCATCTCCACCCTGATTGACGGATGGAATGATATTGTATGGAGGCGTAAATAATTGCGGGTCATAAATGCCACCCGGTTGTATCTGGAGTTTTACACAATAAATGTGCCTGTGTGCCATATGCCATGTTGTTGTATCGGCAAGCTCATTGATGGTTTGATATGCAACATAAATATTGCCATCAATATCAATTCCCGTCGCCGGCATTTGTGTAATCCCTCCATCATAATATCCCCACGATAAAAAGTTGTCACAAGTTTGAAACGTATCACTTGGCACATCGAGCCGGCCATTGCCATTAAAGTCTTCGGCAGTTGCAACTGCAACATAATTACCATTTCCACCTGTAAGTGCATCCCAGACAGTTGTTGTGTCTTCGCCCAGGTTTTCGTTCCAGTAAAATAAATTATCTGTTGCATAATGGATAAAGACATTTCCGGCGTCAGAATGAAAATCTAAAGCTGAAAACCATACATGACACATTCCCTGATGGTCAATTATAACTTTAGAGTCGCCACCGTTTGCACGTACGGTATCAATAGGATTTGCATCAACAATGAAATTGGAAGTACAATTGCAAGTTTGAAAATGAGGAATAGGATGTTTCTGAATAATTGTTTGTGTCCAGTTATTTCCTGCATCAAATGATTTTAAAAGTAATATGTCAGTTAGTTCATATCCAATTGAAATTGCAACTGTGTCCCCTCTGGCATCAATTGAATAACTGTCAGGTTCAAATCCGTCGTAATTCGAATTCAGAAATGGAATTGTACTTTCCGGTGACCAGGTCTGGCCACCGTTTGTTGACCGGCTGAAATAAAGAGTGCCGGTGTTAAAAGAGGAATTCATATCTACCCAGATAGCGTAAACATTTTCATTCGTTAATCCTCCGCATGCTTTCACATTCTGATAGTGAGAAGTAGTGTTCCATGGACTGATAGCTGTTGTCCAGTTGCCTGTTCCTTTTACCGGTCTCCAATTAATTACAATTTGATTGTACGTTGTGCCGGTTATAGCTGCATCCTGAATTGTCAATTCATTTCCAATCGGAGTCACAACAATGTTCGGAAAGTTTGTCCTGATTCCTCCTGTCTGTGGGCCAATACTGGTTGGCATAGCCCAGCCGCTATTCCAGTAATTGTAACCCGTCCCGCGATTCGGATATGGTGGAATAGATGTATAATTTGCATCAGGTGAAAAGTTCCAGCATACCGAAATAGTAGCATCGTTATTGTAACTAATTTGATTTTGGGTTGAATTATATGTTTGAGCATCATACTTCGTTGTTCCGATAATTTCAGTCAGATCGTAAGGGACAGAAATCATAGCTGCCGGTCGCATAAAAGAATTTCCAGGATCCGCAAATTGGAAACAGTTACGTTTATAGTCCTTAACAAGAAACTTTTTTAAGTAAGCCGAATTTATTTCAGCTTTGTGAAATCCTGCCGGGTAATTAATTTTCACCTGAGCATATGAACAGAATGTAATAATCTGAGAAAGTAAAATTAAGCAGAGTTTTTTCATTGATATTTTATGATATGTTATAAAGTCTCAAAAACTATTTAGATCACGAATGTAAAATTTGTCAAAAGAAGATCCGTGAAGCGATTCATAATTAAATGACAATATTCTTGTTTTGATTCGAATGTCAATCCAGCTCATTTCCTGAAATTTGCCTGAAACACTTGTAGATGCTCCCTTTTGCGGCAAACCGGGAAGAATAACTCAAATTGTAAGCTCAGATTTCAAAAATACCGGCAACAGGCTTATTTCAGGTAAAAAATTTATCTAATAAATTTTGGAATCACAGTTTTTTTTACTTATTTCACAATATCAATGGAGTTTCTAAAATTTAGACATACACACATATGAAAAAAATTTACGTTCTATTCGCTTTATTTATATACATAAATGCCGGTGCACAATCACTTTCTCCAAAAGTCATTGCTTCGGCTGGCGGGTATTTTGCATCAGCCAATGCCTCATTATCATGGACACTCGGTGAAACAATGGGACAAACGTTTTCCAATGGAGGAAATACCCTTACCCAAGGCTTTCAGCAACCATATGTTAATTTAACATTGCTGAGTTTAAAGGCATATCTTGAAGGCTATTATTCAGGGGGCGGAATGATGGATAATTTTAGCAGTGGTGGCTGTCTCTTTGTGACCGGTGTTTCTGCAAATCCATTGGATGCCGATACAGTTTTTGTCAGCGCTATGGATCCTGTAACACATTTAGCAATAGATACCAAGTCAGGCATTTTAAAAACGAATGGTACCGTTTCCATTACATTCGGCTCCTCCGTAATTCCGGGTAACAATTACTATATCCGGGTAGTCCACCGTAATTCAATTGAAACATGGAGTGCTGCTCCGGTTCTTATGAGCACCTCAACTTCCTATGACTTTACGACTGCACAAAACAAAGCTTTCGGAAACAATATGGTTCAGACATTTGATGCCTCCGGTTGGGCTTTTTATAGCGGCGATATTTCTGACGGTGCATTTGGACTCGGTTTTCAAGATGGTGTTGTAGAATCTCAGGATTATATTGACATGGAAAATGCCGTTTTAGCAATTCAAACAGGTTATGTCTATCCTGATTTAACCGGAGATGGAATAGTGGAATCTGCTGATTATACCATTATGGAGAATAATGTGAGCGCACTAAGGTTTACAATACATCCATAACCCTGAAATTTTTCTTTATTTTTCACTCTGATCTTACAGTTTCAATCATTTACTGTATCATTTCAAGTGCTTAATCGTAAATTAAGTATGATTAAGAGCTCTCCAATTCGTACGGCGATTCTGATGCTTTCTGTTTTTGTTCTTTTCGGTTATAACCATAACGATAAGGAAGTGCAGCAATTAAAAACGCAAATCAATGTTTTAAATTCCCAATTGGAAAAATATAAACCCGGCTTTGGTGAAATCATGCTGGGCATCCAGTCTCATCATGCAAAATTATGGTATGCAGGTAACAAAGAGAACTGGAAGCTGGCTGAATTTCAAATTCATGAAATAGAAGAGGCTATTGAAGATATTGAGAAGTTTCATAGCGAAAGACCGGAGTCTAAAATGATTTCAATGCTGGAATATTCGGCAAATAATATTCATTCCGCTATCGAAAGGAAAAATGTTAAAGAGTTTAGAAATGGTTTTATGAATCTCACCAAAGATTGCAATAGCTGTCATAAGGCAAATAAAGTCGGATTCAATGTAATCAAGGTGCCGGAAAATGTGGCATTCAGTAATCAGGATTTTAATCCGAAAGCAAAAAGACAGGCGGAATAAATGCTCAGCTAATTAGTTAAAGAGCATATTTTTCATACAATTCAAGTTTGTTTATTCTTGCCCTGATAGCGCTGGGCTGACGCTGAAAACTCCTTGCAATTTCATCAATTGATTTTTTCTCGGTAAAAAGCTTTTCAAGTTTCGCATCATCGTGGTGCGTCCATTTTTCAAACGCCCGGGGGTAAGCTTCCTTGATAGTAGAGATTTGATCGGCCGGAGTCTTAATTTTCACGGCACCTGCCGGAGTTTTTTCAAAAATTGTTTCACTTTCATCCATGATTTCATTGATAAATGAAAACAGATCATATGCTATTTCACTCGTATTGATGTCAATCTTTATTCCGTACTCGAGATTATTATTATGCGACGAATGATTCATATTCATCGATGTTATTAACGCGTTCTTTTCATTCGCGTAAAATTTAGCATGCAATCTCGCATGATATTTAACCTGAATGTTTGGAAATGATTTTAGGAAATTCAGATCCTCATCAATTAGCTTATAATGTGTACTGTTGGTGAATTTTCCATACAATACGACAATTCTGATTTTCTCATTTTCTGCATGCTTCTTCATCGCTCTTTTAAAATGATGATGAAGTTCAATAAAAGGACAAACAAGGTAAATGGTCTCTTCCGCATTTTCAATAAGAGAACATAGTTCAGAAGGGAGATGAATGCCTGAGATTAATTTTTCCACGATGATAATATGTAGGTTGTTAAACTGACAATTTAATTTGTAAAAATACAAAATGCCCGCTTATTTGGAGGGCCTAACAGGAATTCGGTTCCGACCTGTTTTTACTATGATAAAAGGATAATTAAAAGGATAATACTAAGGCCTGACAACACTTTTCAAAAGGTTGTTCTCAATCAACGAAAAATCAGAGGATTCAATAATGCTGTCTCCGTTTAGATCGGCCGGCAGGTATCCGGAATTAAACAACTGAATTTGCTGGGTTAGAAGATTCAAATCAGTCAGGTTTATTAGTCCGTTCTGATCCACATCGCCCGATAGTAGGGCATAATTTCCATCGTTCAGATTTTTCTGATTATTACCCAAAACTTTACCCTGTACATCATTAAACTGATAAGAAAAAGTGGATGAATTAATCAGAATAGGGCTTGAACTCCATGATTCAAGCGAGTTACGGTGTTTTACAACGAAGTAGTAGCTGTTGCCTGTAACTCCGGGCGGAAAAGTAAACTGAGCGTTTCCATTGGTTTGTAACAGAGCTTTGTTCTGGTGCAGAACTGCATGAGCGCCGCTGATATCTGCAAGCTCCAATGTAATTGTATCGCAAACACCAGGCTGGCCGAGTGCTGTGACCGTTTTCATTGTGCCATTCCCATTATACAAGCCTTCAATAAATACAGTCAGATTAACTGTAGTTGCGCAGGCATTTGCATTTACTGCAACAGGAGCAGATGTGGTTGTACATCCGTTCCCCGATGTTCCCGTAACAGTGTAATTTCCTGACGAACTAACAGTAATACTCTGTGTTGTTGCACCCGTTGACCATAGGTAGTGATTCGCATATGAAGAATTAAGTGTCACCGAACCGCCTGAGCAAAATGTTGTTGGCCCTTGTGGTGTAATACTTAGAGCAGAATCAAATCCGCTTAATAAAACATCATCAATTCTGAATTGAGTTGTTGAACCATTTTGCGTGAACTGAATTCTTAAATTTGGTGTTGAGGGTATCTGTTCGTTAATTGTAATGTATTGCCATACGGCAGTTCCTGTTCCTGTTGCTAATGCCGGAAAAGAAAGAGGAATAAATGTAGTCCCGTCCGTACTGTAACTTACCAGTAAATCACTTCCATTTGAAGCAGTGGTGCTTTTATGCAAGCCAAAAGAAAGTGTAATATTGTTAGCCGTAGAAGTATTTATTCCTGAAATCAGAAAATTTCTCCCTGGAATTGTTGTGAGAAATACATTTGCTCCACCTGAAACAGTCACATAATTTACTGAAGGTGTCGTCGAACGGATGTCTCCTGTACCAGACATTGTAAGATTGATATTTTGAAATCCGTTGGTTGATTCATGAGTTGCAATCGTAGTGGTTGTTCCCACATTTCCCATGTTTTCGGACATTACTGTGTAGGCCGATTGAAAACTTGTCAGTGAAACGCTAACCGGAGTGGCATTTGTGAGGCAACCTGATTGATTTAAATAGCTGACGGAATAAGATCCTTGTGAACTGACGGAAATTGACTGCGAAGTAGCTCCTGTTGACCATTGATAGGATGTACCGGTACCTGCAGTGAGCACAACTGATGTTCCGCTGCAGATCGTTAATGGTCCGGGAGGAGAAATTGTTGAAATAACAGCCGATGAAGTTGTTACGGTTACAGTCGCTAAATCATTATTGGAAATATTAACATCAGGAAGATAAGTGGTACTGATGTCAAAAAAATAATCCCCTTGTGTACTCATGGCAAGGGTGCTGTCTAAAGTTACCAATAGCGAATCTCCCGCAGAAAGTGATCCGCTTGAAATCGTCTTTGAAAAGTTGAGAACGGCAGATGAAGGAGTTGTTATCTGCACATTTACAGTAGCGCTATTCTGTGAAAAGTTAATCGCGTTTAAACCGAAGTTTTTTACTCTAACCTGGATTGTTCTGTTTAATGAAGCGCAGGTTGGAGATGCCGGAGAAACTAGCATAGTCGGACCCAGATCAACCGACTGGCAATTATTAAGTGCAAAATCAAAACTTGCAATTATGGGAAGATGATCGGAGGCGTTATAAAGCGCTGTGGCAATAGTTTGACTGACGGCAGTATTCGGAGAAATATAAATGGATTGTTCATAATGATTGCCGTCATTTCCATATGCAGTAGTAGAACCTGAAACATAGGTAACTCCGCCTGTCTGACTAACTGCACTTGAATATAACATCATGTCAAACCTGTCGTTCATTCCGCCCGATGCTCCACCTGTTCCCAAAGCGGTATCCCGTGTGCATTGCGTATGATAAATTGCATAATTTAAATTGTTCCAGGTTCCCGTAATATTTATTGGATCAATAAAATGTCCGTCATCACCCGGATTATTTTGTTTGAGTTTGATATAGGCCGATTCTGTTGATCCATATATATTAAAGTCACCGCAAACGATGAAGTTTGTTCCGGCCGGTAATGCATTCGTAACTTTTCTTAAACTGTCAACCTCCGCTGCTCTTGCATCTTCATTTGTTCCGCCGGAACTTGCTTTTAAATGGACTGAATAGATTCTGATTTCATCTCCGGTTAATGTATTTGAAAGACGGAATTCATTGATGTCGCGCAAAGCTGTCTCTATGGGAGTATTGCTGATCAAACTGAATTTAGAGGTCTTGTAAAAAATTCCGTTATCAGTATCAAAGCCGTTAATAAATGTTCCCCGGGTATAAGTGTTGCCATTTGCATTCAGAACATTACTAAGAAATACATTCATCGATGAAAGTGAAGTTACTTCCTGAACTACTAAAATGTCAGGGTCTGTCGCTGCTAAAATTGTCCGGAAATATGGATTTCTGATGGTGGTGTCTGAAGTTGAGAGATCAGTATAATTCAAAAGGTTATACGACATGATCTTAATTCTCTGACTGCCGACGTTTATATAATTTGTTTTTGTATTGACAGAATTACCATCAGGACCATTTACAGTTAGCGTGACAGTTTTGCTTCCGGTTGTAGAATAAGTTACCAGATGCGGTCCGGCTGTGTTTGCTGTAGCCGGAGATGCCCCGGAACCAAAGTTCCATGAATATGTATTAATTGTGCCGGTAGACGTATTCGTAAAAGTTGTAGAGCCACCTACGCAGATTGCCTGATTATTAGCTGAAAATTCTGCAACCGGAGTTATGCCATTAGCTTCGAGAAAGATTAATGTTAGTATAAATAAACTGATGAATCTGTAAAAGAATCGCATGAATGCCTCGTATGATTTCAGGGGGAGATGGGCGGGAGTCGCTGCCTTCATACAAAGCTAAAAAAATGTCCCGTAAATTCAATGTTTACGGGACATTCTGTAGGCTAAAATTCAGTAAAAACCTTATTTCCCGCCTGTATATACCAGTTTAATAGTTTTATTGCCACTGGCAGATTTGAGGTTAAGCATGTAAATGCCTGTTGATAGTCCGGTTCCGGAAAGATTTAGAGTGAATGAGTTCATCCCTTGTTTATTCTGACCGGCAATTTTATAAACCGGTATTCCCGTGAGTGAGTAGAGCACAATATCAACGGGTGAATTATTTTTCTGATAAAAATCAATTCTGGTTTCGTTGCTGAAAACAGAAGGATAGGCAATAGCTTCAATTCCATCCGGAATTTCCCGTATGGTAACAGGTTGCTGAGCAAAATGTGCAATGAGGGTATCGCCTGTCGTCAATTGTAATTCGGCATTAACTGAATATACAGAAGGCAAAACATTATTGTGATATGTTTCCCATTGATCAAAACTAAAGCCGTTAAGCGTATCAGGCAAGGCTTTTAATTTCACCGCAATTCCTCCATGGAAATTTCCCGTCCATGGAAAATCAGTTATCGTTAATGAGTTCACCTTAACTTTCCCGGTACCTACAGGATCTGCATTAATAAACAGCGGGTAAGGGCCGGTAAGAGTATAACAGGTATTCATCAGCGATGCCATCGTTGAACAACGGGTCTCAATGAATGATCTGAGTTGCATCGCATTTGCATGCCACTCCGAATAGGTGCCTGTCCATCTGATTGAATGACGATTCATTTCCGGATCAATAACAGCGATCAGACTATCGAGTGTATGAAGCATGTTGTCGCAACTGAATACTGTGTTTGATAAGTCAATATACCGGCTGATGTAGTATTGATTAAAATCCGGATTCTGTCTTAATTTATTCAGCAGGTCAATGTGTCCTTTTGGATCATTTAGTCCAGCGTTTTCTACATTACAAGGAAGGGCAGTCGGACCTTTGTCTGGAATACCCGTATAATTGATATAGTGGCCGAATGTCGCATCATTGTCCCAAAGTATCCAGCCCCATCTTTTATGACTGCCATCAGGATCAAGGCCTCTCCACCAGCCTGTGTTATAATTCAGCCAGTCGGAACAAACGGAAACGGAATTAACGATTACATAATCCACAAGGCTGTATACATCAATGGTAGAAATAACAGAGTCCCAGACCGAAGAAACTGTCATGTTGCTTGACATAACCCAGGAACGCAACTGATCCCAATCGGTTAATGCCTGTGGTCCGCCATATTCTGCCCATGTACTGCCCCATGTTTCTATGTACTGAAGATGATATTTATCCTGGTTGTAATAATACTTTGTATAATCATGGTCATCGGGAAGTTCACGAATATCATAAACACCCCAATAAATACCATTTAGATAAACAATGGTTTTTGTGGCAGTTCTTACATCAAGATCTAATCCACCTGTTTTAGCGAGGTTCTGTATGTACGCGTCTCTGAGATGCGCGCTGCCCTGATTCTGGGATTGATGAGCTGCAGGATAGTTATCGTCACCTGCCGCGCGGAGAATGACTCTTTGAAATTCATCACGCGGAGTAAGAGTGCCAAACAGTTGTTCCTGTAAGGCGTAATTGTATCCCATTTCGTCACGCATAATATAATCAAGACTGCGCTGATCAAGGGCCCATGAGTCCTGTCCATGGCTGTTGAATTCACCATATCCTGCAGTTGTACGTTGTTTGGACATGTTAAAATACTCAATAGTCCCTTCAGGCTTCAGTGAACTGTTTCCATCTGCAAGTGTTCGAAGTTGATTTCCCGAAATTGATACAACCGGCAATGTGTGAACCTCGTTTATAAAATAGGTTGCGAAACAGATATTTGAGTTTGCAATTCCTGAAGAGGGTGGAACCACGATTGCTTTTAGAACTGTTGTAGAATCTATCGTAACGCCCGAGGTGTACAAAGTTGAATTTATAGTTGGCAACGTGCCGTCTTTAGTATAATAAATTGTAGCGCCGGGTTCTGTTGTACTGATGGTGATGGTTACGGGTATATTGTAAAATCCCGCATTCAGACTGAAAGTAGGAGCGGCTGCATATCGTTGTCTGGCGTCTGCCGAATTGTTTGGACTGCCGGGAGATGGTGTTACAAAAACACTCCAGTTAGCTCCTCCATCGGGATTTCTGCCCCGGGAATGATGTTTCTGAGTGACCTCAACATTAACCTGATCGATAATATTTCCATTTGCATCAGAAAGAACGATGCTTTCAGATGGTAATTTTGTCTGTGTCAGTAAGAAATTTGTATGATAGCTTCCTCCGGATGATACGTCCCTTCCCGATGCCCAAATGACCAGTTTAGAGTTTCCGCTGATCATTACATTGGCCGGAAACCGCCATTTGGTAGGCTGGTTGAGCCTGTCACTCAAATAGTAGTTTCCAATGTTTACCGCATTGGGAGAAGTGTTGTATAATTCGATCCAGTCTTCGTTCTCATTAAAATTGTCTGGGGTCAAAGAAAGGTTACTGCATGAGTATTCATTTATTTTGACCTGGGCGTAAGCCGCGCTGATAGCGACAATTAAGGCAAGAAGTAAAATTATCCTCTTCATCCGGTGAGTTTTGGAAATACAATTTTAAGTATAATTCGCAGAGTTCAAAGCAGATTTTTTCTGCTTTTTGGAATAATAAAGAAAGTTGAATTTTGTAATGTATAAAGAAAATAATTAAAAAAAAACTATAAAAATAGTTTCATACTGTTTGCGAATTTCAGTATTTAGTGCTTTCTTCATCATATTGATGAATACGGGACTAATGTTTTCGCAGACCATTACCTCCCGGTGGACACACATTAAATTTTTTATACTGGAGACTTAACCCCTTGCACTAAAAAGCAGGGGGTTTATTTTTAAGAATTTGATCAAAAATTGAAGAAATTCAGCTTTGACACAAATTAAATGTGCTGAACGGGACTTTTCAGCTATTTAATCGGATGGGCTGAAAAAGCTGATTATAGCTTTCCGTCTGCCGGTATCTTATAGTGTCTCGGCTTTGTCTTGGTAAGGGCTTCTCCGGGTTTTGGCACCCAATGATGTAGTCCGCCAGCCAGGTCATCATTAAATTTGACCGGAATATTGCCTGCCAGTGTACGTTCTTTCCAGGTAAGCACTTCTTTTCCTGAATCGCGCCGATCCATGGTTATACAACCTTCGACCGGACAAACCAGCGAGCATAAATTGCAACCTACGCAATTCTCTTCGATGATATTCGGTATCCTGTTTGCGGGATCGGCAGAAAGTGAAATCGCCTGATGAGCGCCATCTTCACAGGCAGTATAACAAAGCTGACATCCGATACATTTTTCCTGATGAATGTTAGCAACAACTTTATATTTCAAATTCAAATCTTCCCAATGCATAATATTCGGAAGGGCTTTGCCGCGAAAATCATCGAGAGTACGAAAACCTTTTTCGTCCATGTATTGATTTAATCCAACGAGCATCTCACGTATAATTCCGAAGCCATAATGCATAACCGCTGTACAAACCTGAACCGAAGTGGCACCGAGTAAAATAAATTCAACCGCATCTCTCCAGTTTTCTATTCCGCCAATACCCGAAATCGGAATACCTACTCCGGGATGCTGTGCGCAATTCTTGAGCATGTTCATGGCAATTGGTTTTACTGCCGGACCGCAATAACCGCCGTTTGTACTTCTGCCATCTACCATGGGATTGGGCACGAACGTATCTATATCAACATTAACGATACTCTGAATTGTATTGATAAGTGAAATTGCATTTGCTCCGCCTTCTTTGGCTGCGACAGCCGGACGGGTAATGTCTGTAATATTTGGAGTAAGTTTAACGATAACAGGTTTCGTAGCAGCTTCCATAACCCAGCTGACGATGGTCTTCAGTACTTTAGGCTCTTGTCCAACAGCAGAACCCATTCCTCTTTCGCACATTCCGTGCGGACAGCCAAAATTCAGTTCAAGTCCGTCGGCTCCTGCATTTTCAGCATCCTTTACAATCTGATGCCACTCTTCACGGGTTTCAACCATTAATGAAGCGATTACCGCATGATCAGGAAAACGTTTTTTTACTTCTTCAATTTCACGAAGGTTGTCACTCAGATTTCTGTCGGTGATAAGTTCAATGTTATTGAAGCCCATCATGCGTGTATCACGATAGTTCAGCGATCCATAACGACTCGAAACATTGACAACAGGTACACCAAGTGTCTTCCATACTGCACCTCCCCAGCCGGCATCAAACGCTTTCATGATCTGGTATCCGCTGTTTGTAGGTGGAGCAGAAGCAAGCCAGAACGGGTTTGGAGATTTTATTCCTGCAAGGTTTGTTCGTAGATCAGCCATTTTTTATTGAAGATTGAATATTGAATTGAAGAATTGTCGGGGTGATAATGTCAAATAACAATTTTGAGCTAATATTTTTTCTAACATCTATTAGCTATTAGATAACACCTAAATCGAAGCCGTCATAGCTATAGCCGCCTTTTTTCCGTTAGCCGCTGCATTCACTACTTCTTCGCCGCCACTTACAGCATCACCGGCCGCATAATATTTTGAGTTTGATGTTTTGAAATTTTCGTCGACGATAATTTTTCCGCCGCTATCTGTTTTCAGGTTGTCAATAAGGGAAAACAAATTAACTCTTTTCGATTGGCCTGTCGCTTTTATAACCCAGTCACAAGGCTGAACAAATTCAGAACCCGGAATATTTTCAACTTTTCCATTGAATTCCTTTGTGCGAATAAAACGAACACCTTCAACTTTGCCATTTCCGGTAATTTCTATCGGTGCAACATTGAAAACACCTTTTACGCCGACTCCTTTTGCGAGATCGTATTCAAAATCATAAGCACCCATGCTTTCTTTGCTGCGCCTGTACGAAAGATAAACTTCTGAAGCTCCCATACGTGCCGATTCGGATGCGGCATCCATAGCGGTATTTCCGCCTCCGAGAACAACAACTCTTGCGGGCACTTTGATTTTCGAATGTTGCATTCGGAGTTTCTCAACAAATTCTACGGCACCAAAACAATTTTCCAGTTCTTCGCCCGGTATACGGAGTTTTGAAGTCTCACCCAATCCGGTTGCGATGAATATTGCCGAATAATTCTTTTCAAGATTTTGAATATCTTCTTTGCCTGTAATTGGCTTTTTATAGTTGATGCGAAATCCAAACTGCTTTTCAAGATATGCCATTTCATTTAAGGCTTCCTCGTTTGTGATTTTATAAGGAGCTACACCATACACCGTTAATCCGGATGGTTTTTCTTTCGCTTCGAAGATGTCAACTTCAATTCCTGCCAAACGTAATTCACATGCGCAGGATATTCCGGCCGGACCAGCGCCTATTATAGCGACTTTTTTACCCGTAGGTTTTCCCTGACTATATAATTGCTTTCCTGATCTGATCACATTTGAAGTCGCGAAACTCTGCAGTCTTCCGATTTCGATTGGTTTTACATTTTGCAGGTTGTAAACACATGACCCTTCGCATAAAACTTCTGTCGGACAAACTTTTCCGCATGCATAACCAAAGTAATTTGAATCGTAAATAGTTTTTGCGGCCCCCGCTGTGTTTTTATTATTTATCTGCCTGATAAAAGTTGGAATATCTATTCCGGTCGGACAAGCTTTTATACAGGGAGCATCATAACAATACAGGCAGCGCGAACTTTCGTAATACGCTTCTGTGTCATTCATCAAAGGTTTTATCTGTTTAAAATTCTTTTCGAACTCAGCTTCAGACGATGGAGGAATGTATTCTGACATTAGTGTTTTCGGGTTTTCGTAATCCGTAAATAAAATTTCTACAATTCTACTAATCTTCCATAAGTTTCTGGTCTCCTGTCACGGAAGAACTGCCATACCGCACGTACCTCTTCAATCATATCGAGATCAAGGTCTGCAATGAGCAATTCGTCTTTGTCTTCAGATGCCTGCGCGAAAATCTGTCCGCGCGGATTTACAAAATAGGAGGAGCCGTAAAACTTTCCGAGGTTCCATGGCTTTTCTTCACCGACACGGTTAATGCATCCCATGTAATAACCATTTGCAGCCGCATGAGCAGGTTGCTCCAGTTTCCAAAGGTATTGCGAAAGTCCGGCAACTGTTGCAGAAGGATTGTATACAATTTCTGCTCCGTTCAATCCGAGTACTCGGGCTCCATCAGGAAAATGCCTGTCATAGCAAATGTAAACACCGATCTTCGCATATCGGGTCTGAAACACGGGATAGCCAAGATTTCCGGGCTTGAAGAAAAATTTCTCCCAGAAACCGGATGTATGAGGAATGTGATTCTTGCGATACTTACCAAGATACGTTCCGTCAGCGTCAATCACTGCCGCAGTGTTATACAATACGCCCGCTTGCTCCCTTTCATAGATAGGAACAATGATAACCATTTGGTATTTCTTTGCATATTCCTGCATCAGTTCCACTGTGGGGCCTGGAACACTTTCTGCAGATTCATACCATCTTTTATCTTGTCCGGGACAGAAATAAGGAGTGTTAAAAATTTCCTGGAGACAAAGAATTTGTACTCCCTTTTTTCCGGCTTCTTCGATGTATGGAATATGTTTTTTTACCATTGCATCTTTTATCTGTTGCACGGTTCCTTCTCCTTCCGTCATCGGAAGGCTCATTTGTATTAAACCTGATTTTACTATTCTTGGCATTTGGGTTACGGGTTACGGGTTACGGGTTACGGGTTACGGGTTACGGGTTACGGGTTACGGGTTACGGGTTACGGGTTACGGGTTACGGGTTACGGGTTACGGGTTACGGGTTACTTGAAAAGTTAACTTGTAAGAAAAGAAATAATTCAGAGACTACAAAATACTGATTTTGTAAAATTGTTGATTTCGTTATTCGTAATTCGTAATTTGTAATTTGTAATTAGATAATACCATTCACCTTCTCGCGTCTGATGAATGTTCCATATCCGGGTTTGACTTTAAGCGTTTCTTTTTCAATTGCGATATTTCCCCGAAGAATAACAGTATTGGTTTTGCCTTTCAGTTTCCAGCCTTCATAAGCAGAGTAATCGACATTCATATGATGAGTCTTGACTGAAATCGTATGTTCTTTATTTGGATCGAAGATGATAATATCGGCATCAGACCCCGGTGCAATGCAACCTTTTCTCGGGAACATGCCGAATATTTTCGCGGCATTTGTTGATGTTACTTCGACGAATTTGTTTAATGATATTCTTCCTTTATTTACGCCTTCGGAGAAAAGAAGCTCCATTCGATGTTCGATCGCGGGGTGGCCATTCGGAATTTTTGAGAAGTCGTCTTTGCCCATCAGTTTTTGATCCCACTTGAACGGACAGTGATCGGTTGCGACTACCTGTACACTTCCCTGGTTTATTCCGGCCCAAAGAGATTCCTGATCTTTTTTCTCACGCAGGGGCGGACTCATTACCCATTTTGCTCCGTCGAAATTCTTTTCATACAAAGATGCATCCAGCACCAGGTATTGAATGCAAGTTTCAGCGAAGACTCTCTGATTTCTTTCTGCCGCTTTTCGAACATGATTGTGAGCGCCTTCGCAAGTCATATGAACAATATATGCGGGAACACCGGTATAAGATGCCATATCGGCAAAACGACCCGATGCTTCGGCTTCGGTAATTTCAGGTTGTGAGAGATAATGATAAAGCGGCGAAAGTTTTCCTTCTGCACGATGTTTATTGACAAGGTAGTCGATCATGTCACCGTTAGTGGCATGAACAGTTACGATACCTCCGTTCTTTTTTACTTCATTCATTAGTCCGACCATCTGCCTGTCGTCAATCATCAGGGCGCCCTTATAGGCCATGAAAGTCTTGAAGGAAACGATCCCTTCCTTTTCAATCATTGTTTTGATTTCCCGGCTGGTGTTTTCATTAAAGTCGGTCACAGCCATGTGAAAAGAATAATCGCAACAGGCATTTCCGTTTGATCGTCCCTGCCATGCTTTTAATGCATCATCTAGTGATTTGCCCTGAGTCTGTAAAATGAAATCGATGACCATGGTTGTTCCTCCATGCAAGGCTGCTGTAGTGCCCGTTGTATAATTGTCACTGGAGTAAGTACCCATGAAAGGCATATCGAGGTGAACGTGCGGATCTATTCCGCCAGGCATAACCAGCATTCCTCTCGCATCAATAATCTGGTCTGCCTTGAAGTCGAGATTTTTTCCGATTGCAGATACCTGTTCGCATTCAATAAAAACATCTGCGTCTGAAATTTCAGAGGCAGTTACCACTTTTCCGTTTTTGATGAGTATTGACATAGAGAACGAAGATAATAAGTTTTGATTAAGAATTTAGCAACGAACCGATCGAAAGAAATTCGAATACAGAACCATTACAACTCACCTATATCTTCATTCCAAAGCTTCGGATTCGCTGCAATGAAATCATTCATAAGCTTTTTGCATTCTGCCGAATTGACATTTATCACTTCAACTCCCATTGATTCCATGAATTCTTTAGCCCCGGAAAAAGTTTCGTTCTCGCCGGCATAAACCTTTTTTATTCCAAATTGAACGACAGCTCCGGCGCACAGGTAGCATGGCATGAGAGTAGAATATAGAACTGTGTCTTTATAATTGCCGATCCGGCCGGCATTTCTCAGGCAATCTATCTCAGCATGTGTAATTGGATCACCGTCCTGTACACGCTTATTATGCCCGCGACCGATAATTTTCCCGTCGCGAACTATTACCGAACCAATCGGAATTCCCCCTTCTTTTAATCCCTGCCTTGCCTCATCAATAGCAGCTTTCATAAACTCATCCATGATTTTCTTAATTTATAATTGACAGGACAATGTCGGTAAACTCTGCGAAGTAAGAAAGCAAATGTGTTTCGGTATAAGTCAAAATATTAACTTTACCGACATAGCATGATCCGATTTATATTAAACGACCGGTCAGTCAATACATCTGTCTCGCCCGGACTTACCTTACTTGACTTTATTCGTTACAATAATAGCCTGACAGGAACTAAAATTGGTTGTCGCGAGGGAGATTGTGGAGCATGTACGGTACTTATTGGAGAACTGAATAATGGACGTTTGGAATACCGTTCCGTCACTTCCTGCCTGATGCCAATTGCAAATGCGAATGGCAAACATGTAGTTACCATAGAAGGTATCAAATTCAAGGAATTGAACCCGGTTCAACAAGCCATGAGCGAGGAGGGAGCCACTCAATGCGGTTTCTGTAC
>CAZAON010000439.1:0-2210 GCA_964486655.1 uncultured Flavobacteriales bacterium | reverse complement strand
CAGTTACAGGTGACCAGCTGTAATTTATTCCGGTAACCGGACTCATTCCGATCGCAACTGGAGTTCCCGCGCAAATATTTTTATCCGTACCCGCATTCGCAGCCACTGATGCATTGATATTTATATTATCCAGATAAAGTTTATTTCCGTATCCGTTTATGTTCTGAAATTGAATGATCACATTCGACTGCCCTGAGTATGAATTCAGATTAATGGAGTCGGTTCTCCATTCTGATGATGTTGGAACAAAATTATTTCCCCCGCTTCCTGCCGATGAAAGATTTGATCCTCCTTTTATATATATTCTCGTAAATGTATTGCCGCAATCGGTTGAAATAAGAACCGCCAGAGAATCGGAATAGCCGGTGAATACCTGGTAAGCAACATCGAATTTTAATGCAATCGAATTATACCCTGTAAAATCCAGAGCTTTTACCTGCAATTCATCTTTTTCACCCGGTACATTCCAGCTGTAATTATCGAACATCATTGAATTGGCAGAGGTTCCAAATCCGCCCGCCGTTGAAGTTTTCACCCACTTATTGTCTATCGTTCCATTGTCAATATTCTCCCAGCCTGCAGGAGGATCATCAACTCCTTCAAAACCTTCTGATAAAGGAAGATTGCCGCCAAGAGTGCTGATGTAATTGGTTCTGGTGATTGAATTCGTTGAAGTTCCGTCCGAAACAGTTAGCGTCACATTATATTGCCCTCCTACATTATAAACAACAGACGGATTCACCGCAGTTGATGATGAAGGTGTTCCACCGGGAAATGACCAGACGCGTGAAACAACATTTCCTCTCGACGCATCACTGAAGTTTACTGTTTCCCCGACACATGGATTTGTATTGTTAGCGTAAAAATCAGCCGCAAGTGAACGGGCTCCGGATATTGATGTCTCCCAAACTCCTCTTCCATATGTCGATACTCTTAATACTGAATTGCTGGTGCTGTCATTGTATATTGACATGTCTTCAATCGTTGTTCTAGACGGAAGATTGGTGCTGAAAATCGTCCAGGACAATGCACCAGCAACTTTGGAATAAACAGCATTGTTACTTGCGAGAAAAACTAATTCTGAATTCGAAAAATATTCGTCGGCAATAATCCGAACATGATTAACCGAAGGCAGATTGTAAGTAATATTCGACCATGTAGCTCCATTGTCCGTCGAACGGTAAACTTTTGTATTTATGCTGATATAAATTGTATTAGGCGAATTTTTTATTGAAGTAATACTCGCTGCATTGTTGGAAGTATTCGGCAATGAATAAGAAACAAATGTCGGTGAAGCGGCAAGTGCATTCGTAGAAACGTAAATTGTGCCATCACTGGTAATAATGTACAGCCTGTTTGCATCTGCAAAAGAACTGTGCATGGCCATTACTTTTTTGCCGGTATTAAATATAGACGTCCAGGTTGGAGTAGTGGCGGTCAGATTTGTTGTTCTGTAAATGAAAGTATCCGCAACAAAGGCCAGACTTGAATTGCTCCTGTGAAAGGCAATGTCCTGATATGCCGTTACGTTCCCAGGCAGCCCGAATGTCTGATCGCTGCCGGTTACAAGTCGTCTTTTATTTCTGTTGAAGTAATAGACCATCGAACTGTTAGAACGATAATCAAAAGCACATTGTGATCCCCAGTCACCACCGCGGTTTGTAAACCAGCCCGCAGTTGTTGAGTACAATTCTCCGTTATCCTGTGTTCCGATGCTGATCATATCTCTGCGGGTCGGACTACAGTTGCCATGGTAAATTTCATAACCGTACAATCCATCGCTTTTCGGATTCCAGTTATTGCCACCGTCTGTGCTCAGCCACACTCCGCCGTCATTTGCATTCCAGAGCTGACTGTTATTATATGGATTCGTAAAAATCTGATGCATGTCAGTATGAACCTCTGCCCACCAGTTCGTCAATTGCGTCCAGTTAACTCCTCCATCTGTCGATTTCCAGACATTGTGCGCAACGAGGTAAACAATATTCGAATTGACTCTGTCCACACCAATCCCGAAATTATAATCTCCCTGTCCGGAAGATGTAGAGAGATTGTCGTAATATGTCAGATATGGCGATGCAGTATTCTTTACTGCTGTGAATGAAGTTCCTCCGTTCGTTGATTTATAAAGTGTTCCTGAATTCGCTACCATTCCCAGGTATACAATATTCGTGTCAGCCGGAGTTACAGCTATTCTGCAGCCATTCCCG
>CAZAON010000438.1:0-18333 GCA_964486655.1 uncultured Flavobacteriales bacterium | reverse complement strand
TTTTATTCCGACGGAAGATTAGCCCGAAAGAATAATTTTTCAAATATATATGATCAGTCCGGAAGAATTAATATTACAAAATCGATCAATGAGAAGGGAGATAGTGTCACTATAAAATATTTATATGATAAAGCAGGTATGATGGTTGAAAAGAACTGGTTGAAATCTGATGGCAGCCTTGACTGGAAAGTGACTAATTTATTTGATGAAAAGGGAAATGCAATTGAAACAACGGAATGGGGGAGAGATGGCAATAAGGCATGGGTAACAAATTATAAATATAATGACAGCGGTAAAGTAATTGAAGAGACACTCTATAAAAAGTCTACAAAGTTTATTATTAAGTATAAAACAGAGTACGACAGCAATGGGAATAAAATAAAAATTAACTGGTGTAAAGAAAACGGTAAAGTGTATGCTACATGGACCTATCAGTATACTTATGATGCAAAACAAAACTGGATAAGGGCAATTGTGTTAAATTCTGACAGAATGGGTTTGTTTTCGGGCAGGGACGAGTATATTATCAGACACGAAATTGTGTATTTTTAAGAGTTGAGTCATAATTTATTCTAACTTTATTTTCAAATCCTCTGGTAGTCATGAAAAAATATTTACTTCTAATTGGCCTGTCGTTCGCTGTCATAGCCGACGCTCAGGTGCTTTGTGTTCAGTGCTTTGATCAGAATTCCCGGGTATTGAATTATCCCAATAACCTTATTCTTAACGGCGGTTTTGAAACCACAACATGTATACCCGATGCTTCACATAGTCATTCTTTCTGTCCGAATTCTTCTGCCTATGATTGTGATTTTCTGAACTGGACCTGCACGGGTGGCGGAATTAATACGTATGCGAGTCTTTTTGATACGACGCTTGCGACAAATTTCAATTTGTCATTGATTGTAGAAGGTAATAACGGTGTATATTTTGGAAATGATTTTTGTAATATCTGCACATCGAATATTACAGATGTATCCTGTTTATCAACCAATGGTTGCCAGGTTGAAGGCATTCCTTCAGGCTTCCCTTATAATTCAACTGCCTATGGAGACTCTGCCGGAATTAGTTTGTCCCAGACAGTAACCGGACTTACCCCCGGGTACACATACGGGTTGGAATTCTGGACGGGAGGCGAATGGCAAAATATATTTCTAAATGATGGTGTTTTCGCGGTAGATATTGGTTTTGGAAATATATTTTTATGGAGCCCTCCAACACCTCCTGTGTCCGGTATTGGCAGAAGGTTTGTAATTCTGTTTGAAGCGACATCCGGTACGCATACAATTAAATTTACAAACTGGGGTCACATAGGTGGAACTTCGCCCTATTATAGTTCTGAATTGGTTTTGGATGATGTTCAACTTTTTCAGTTGCCTAATTCCAAGGACCCTTGTACCCTTGCTCTAAATGATGAGCCGGAAGGAAGTAATTTCTCAATTTTTCCGAATCCTGTAGCTGATGAGTTAAACATTATGCTGAATGGGAATGAACCAATGAAACTTACATTGTATGATTTATTTTCAGTAAAGATTTCGGAGCGGGAGTTTGTTTCCTCTTCATCAATCAGCACTTTAGGTCTCCCCCCGGGAATTTATTATTATGAATTAAGAGATCGGAGTAATTTGATTAAGGCGGGAAAAATTATTAAAAGATAGTTTTTGCTTTCTTTTTTTTCAAATGGGAATAGTATGTTCAGAAAGTGATAATTCGGATTTTTTCTGTAATGATTTATTGCCAGTTTGTAATTCTAATAGGCGTTGTTTCTCAAATCAATATTATATCTGCATTACCCTTCGACTTCGCTCAGGGACCGGGTTTTGGTTAGTAATGTCGATTAAAAAATACTTGCCTGTTAAGCATTAATTTTAAAATATTATTTAACAGGCAAGGATTTTTTCATCGACATGAAACAAAGAACGCAACGGTCCCTGAGCGGAGTCGAAGGGGGGATAAGTACTTTGTATTTTTACGTTATTCAGGAAACAACACCATTTTAATATATAAGGAAAAACTACTTATTGATAGGTAGGTTATTGACTAATACACTTCTCACATGATACATATCATGAATTTAATTTTCGGTTGTTCAAAATCATTCACTTAATTCGCTCGAATTAATATCGTGAAAGTGTAAATTAATAAAAACTAATTTGTGTACATGTGTCTGGAAGCCTCTGCTACAATGGCTTTTAGAACTACTCATTAGTTGGTAATTTGCATTTAAAGTGTTGTTTCGTGCTTTGATATTCTATTTTTGTATAATCAACATCACTGAATCAATATAGTTTCAATACCTAGTTTTTAGAAAGTTTCTTTTATCTGTCACACACCGGAAATCTGAAATTTATTAGAAATGAATTTTGAAGCACGTTAATTAGAACAGTTTCTTTTTCTAATTAATATCGTTTTGAAGTTTGATTTCACGGGATTTGTGACCGTGGAATTATCTGCACGTTAAAAACCTAAACACAAATAGATCCACTTTACATGAAAAATCCAGTATCGAAAATGCTCGGGTGTACCTTATTGGTATTCTCGTTGCTTATTAGTCAGATGGCTATTAGTCAGCCATGTGTTACTCCGCCGACTTCCAATGCCGGTGTGAATTCAACGATATGTTCCAATGCAACCTTTCTTTTGGGAGGTTCCATAGGAGGAAGTGCAACGACAGCAACCTGGACCACGAATGGTACAGGTTCTTTTTTGCCGGGTAGTGCATTCGGAACAGCAACTTCTTATGCGCCTTCGGCCGCGGATATCATAGCGGGAACAGTCACACTGACTCTCACGACTGATGATCCGGATGGAGCCGGTGATTGTATTCCGGCAGTTGCATCTCTGACTCTGACTATTACATCGGATCCGTTAAGCGGGACTTATACAGTTGATGCTGCACAGCCTGCATCTTGTACAAACTTTGTTTCCATCGCGAGCGCAATAGCCAATTTAAATACTCGTGGTATTTCGGGAAATGTATTAATAAATGTCGCGGCAAATCATACTGAGACAGCACCTGTCGACGGATTAACAATTAACCAGTGTGCATTGGCATCCGGATTAAGATCAGGTGCATTGCAGACCATTACATTCCAAAAAAGTGGTGTGGGAGCGAATCCTGTTATTACCGCGAATGCAGGTTCTGGAAGTACTGATTATGTTTTTGGAATTGCCGGAGCTGATTATGTAACAATTGACGGGATAAATATTTTAGAAAACGGAAGTAATGCGACGGCAAGTAGCATGATGGAGTATGGCTACATTCTTTATCCGTGCAGTGGTACCGATGGCGCACAACATAATACTATAACAAACTGTTCCGTTACACTAAATAAAGTCAATACAAATTTATCAAAGGGTATCGCTATTTCAACATTTGGCGTGACAGTTACTGCCACCGGCGGTACTGATTCCGATAATAAAATTTATGCAAATACAATTACTAATTCGTACTATGGTGTTTATTGTATGGGTTTTGCATCAGCGTCACCTTATGATTTGTACGATCAGAACAATGAAGTAGGTGCAGTCGGACAGGGTAACAACATTTCGAATTTTGGAAATGCAGTTGCAGCAGGAAGTGCGGCAGCGGGTGTTTATTCGATTTACAATAATAATATTATCATTAGTTCAAATACAATTAACAGTGCCGGTTCCCCTTCGAATACCAATTCAATCAGGGGAATTTTTGTTGACAGAGCTTTGCATGCTCATACTACTATTGTAAGCAACACTATCACTGTTGCAATTGCATCGGGCGCAACCGCGGTGTCTGCCTATGGAATTTACAACTTATCCGGTGCAAGAAAAAACCGCTTAGACGGAATTGTTAATGCGGTAAATATTAATTCAAATACGATTATCGGTAGTTCATATCCTTCTACAGGAACGGGTAATTGTGTTAGCATATATAACGGGGCTGATTTTAATGGTGCAGCGGTAGATTCATTGTCTGCATATACCTTAAATATTAATAACAATACAATAACAAATAACACCAGTGCAGGTATTGCGCCGGTAGCCTCAAAGATTGACTCTTCTTTTATTCAAATTTATAACCAATGGGCTGTAAACACATTGAATATTAACAGCAATATTATTACAGGAAATAACTATACGAATACAACCGCAACTAACACTAATATCAGTAACAGAGGTATTGTTACGGGAATTGGTTTTGCAAGTGTTACAAACTGGACACAGATTACCAATATTCAGAATAATACACTTACAAATAATAATTCAAATACGAGTACCGCAACAGATGGAGGAGCAATACATAATATTGATCAGGAAATTTATGGTACGAATGGCGGCGCTGCTGCAGGATCACAATACAATGCGACCGGCAACATTATGGGAAGTGTGACTCAAACAATCGCAAAGTCGGGTAAGTACAGAGGTATACTTGCAGCAGGTGCAAACAACGTTGCTTACGATATCAGTCATAATAAAATTCTGTCAGTTACCAGAAGTTCAATGACCGGAACATTTATCGGTTATCAGCTAACAATTGGTACGGGAATTAGTCCGGCAAGCGTAACTTTTAACTGGGACTCTGTAGGAACAATTTCTACGGGAGGAACAGCTGCAGATGCATTTACTGGTGTTTCCGGTAACGGAGGAGCTACCAGTACAATAAATCTGACGAACAATAAAGTTTATAGTGTAACAATGACATCTACGGCCGGATGTACATTTACCGGTGTTACAAGTGCGTCAACTACATGTCCTACCGTAAACATAATTAATAATGCTGTTTACAATAATACAATTTCAACAGTTGCGGCTACCACATCGGCGCAAACAGTTTTTAATGGAATAACAAATGCGGGTAACGTCAACATATTAACATTAACCATGGACAGGGACTCGGTCTACGGGAATTCGCATTTTGGTAACGGCTCAGCTTCTTCAACTTTTTGTATTGTCGGAGGTAACGTAATTAATTCCACAATCAGCAATTGTTACATTTACAACAATACAAGGACTTCAACATCTACCAGTACTAATTCGGCGTTTACCGGAATTCAGGTAAATGGAAATACTTCACAGACAACATCCAATAACATTGTTAATAATTACATCAGGTTTAATACCTCTGCAGGTGTCGGAACCGGAAACATGAATCTAATTTCTCTTGGATCAGGTATTGTTGTAAATGTTACCGGAAACAGCATCTTAAATAATTATAAAACCGGTACTTCAGGTGGCGGAACAATTTGGGGTGTATTGAACAATGGAGGTGGAGGAACATTTAATTGTTTAAACAATACAATAAGAGGTAACGGATATACGAATATCACTGCCACTTCAAATGCATCGGGTACAGTAAACGGTATCAGCAGCAGTTTTGGATCTTCTTTCAGCAATACGAACTTTACAGGAAACGTAATAGATAGTTTGTTCATTTCTGGTCCGGGTAGTGGAGCGACAACGGGTGGTACAATTACAGGATTGAATAATTTAAATCCGGTCGATTTCTCGGTTAATACTATAAGTGGAAATACGATTTCTAATTTAAAAATTAATTCGAATTTCAACCTGACTACTATTACCGGTTTGCGTACAAATTATAACACTACCGTTAGTAAAAATAAAATATATACACTTATAGCAAATGGATCCGGTGGAAATGTAACCGGTATCTACACAGAAAAAGGAATACTTACTATTTCAAATAACTATGTTGGAGATTTAAAAGCAAGTTCTTCGACATTAAATAATGCTGTTACGGATTTATATTCAATAGCTCAGTATGCAGCGACTGTAAATGTTTATAATAACACATTCGTAATCGATAACACAGTTACGGGTAGCGGTGCCCAATTCGGAACATCGAATGTTCAGGTTGATGTAGGTGTTACTTTAAAATTAGTAAACAACATTTTGATAAACCTGTCAACACCGGGCGGATCAGGTTCATCGGGTGGAGTAGCAGCTTGTTTACGCAGACCAACGGGAGTTGGCATGAACGCGACTTATGATCCTGCTTCCAACAATAATATTTTCTATGCCGGAAATCCGACTCCTCAAAATTTACTTTACATCGAGGGAACTACATGGAATGCTTCAGGACAGTCAACTTTAGCTGGATTTCAGGCTGCAGCACTGGGACGCGAATCTTTTTCGAAATCGGAAAACGAGACTTTCGTTTCCAATACACCATCAAGCGCGACATATCTGCATTTATCAGGCGCAACGCTGGCTGAAAGCGGAGGTATTGCCATTGGCGGAATCACAACTGATTTCGACAATGATACACGTGCAGGGAATCCGGGTTATATTGGAACCGGTTCTGCTCCCGATATCGGTGCCGATGAATTTGCCGGAACAACAACAGCTCCTGTATTTGCGAACGTTAGTATTACTCCTACCGGATCAATATGTACAGGCACATCTATCAGGACAGTTAGTGCAGATGTTACATCTACATCAGGAACTATACAATCTGTAACCTTGGATTATAGTTTCAATGGTGTTTCACAGGCGCCTGTAACAATGTTAAATTCGGTTGGTAATACGTGGACTGGAGATATCCCGGCTTCTATACCTGCTAACGCAATAGTTGTTTGGTCGATGACTGCTGTCAGTAACGGAGGTTTAACCGGCAATTATACTTCCGGTGCTTCGTACCAGGACAATTACACAACAAATTACACGACTACCAGTGCGGTTACACCATCTCAAATTTGTGATGGAAGTTCCGCTAACTTATCAGTCAACACGAATAATCTTACAACGGGAAATTATACAATTGGAGTAATGGTTCCGGGATCTTCGAATACAAATTTATCACCTTTCAGACTTCAGAACTTCGGATCCAATTTGCCAAATCCTCAGGCAGGAAATAAACAACAGATTCTATTCACAGGAGCAGAATTACAGGCTGCGGGAATGATTCCGGGAAATATATATGGAATGACTTACTACATTCTTAGCAATTCGACATTCCCGGCCGCTTCTCAAAATTATGTATTGCCAAATCATACTGTCAGAATTGGAACAACAAGTAATTTGAGTTTGCCTTCTACGGTATTTCAGCCAGATCCTGCAAACATTGTTTATGGTCCGCAGAATACTCCGTACCCACCTGCTCCGGGTGTTTGGACACTTACATTTACAACTCCTTACAACTGGGATGGAACATCAAACATTTTGATTCAGATGTGTAACGATTCAAACATAGTTCCAATGCCGGCGTTTACACAGGTTCCTGCAGTTAACGTGGCAGCAGATTTTTCTCCTGCCGGTAACTATAAAGGTTCGTATCAGATTAATGCTGTTACCAATGCATGTTCGGCAACCGGATGTACAGCAAATCAGTCGGGCAGACCAATCATTACATTTATCGCCGACAAACAGCAAAACGTAACATCAACGTTTAACTACTCATGGAATTCCGGCGCGTTTACAGGAAGTACCGCTACGGTTTCTCCTTCTGTTACGACTCCGTATTCTGTATCTGGTACTGATCCGAATGGATGTATAGTGAATCCTCCTGTTGTATCTTTAACAGTTAATCCGGTTCCCGCTGCACCGGTTGCTTCAAATTCTTCTCATTGCGGTACACAGACACCTTCTGCTTCCGTCACAGGATCGGGTGGTACATTTAACTGGTACCTCGTTCCAACCGGCGGAACTGCACTTCCAAACCAAACAGGAAGCTCGCTTGTCAATTATCCTGTGGGTGCTACAACAACTTTCTATGTGTCTGAAACATCTAACGGATGTGAAGGACCAAGAACACCGGTTACCGTTACAGTTTCTTCTCAGCCGGATGCGGTAACTGCTTCGGCAACTTCCACATCAGGTATTTGTCCTTTCACTAATAATACGTTATCGGTAAATCAAACAGGAAACAATAATACATATACGTATTCATGGTCTGCTAGTCCGGCACCCGGAAGCGGAATTCCTGTCTCAATCACCGGAACACCGGGAGCAGTTATCCAGGCAACAGCAGGTGGAACTTATATTTATACGGTTACCGCAACTGATGCAGGCTCACAATGTGCGACTACTTCGACCGTATCTGTAACTTATACAAATCCTCCTATAACTCCCGTTCCGACTGCAACTCCATCCACTTATTGCGATGGCGGAAGCACGACATTAAGTGCTAATGCATTTACTCCGATGAACGCTACCATTTCGAGTAACCTAACTACATCTGTAACAGGAATCGGTGCCGGAAGTTTGAATACCGCATATGATATCAAAAACAATTCTATTTACCCTGTTACATTGCACTATGTTTCTTTCGGAGCATACACCGGTGGAGTTGGACTTACTTTTAATTTAAATATGTTCTATAAGACAGGTGGAATGGGTTGTACATTACCTACTATTGCCGACTTCCCGTCTACATGGACTTATATTGGAACAGCTCCGGTTACTCCGGCTGACTATGCCGCTAACGGAGTATTTACACTTATTCCATTAGATATTAATATTACCATTGCACCGGGTGCTACTATAGCGCTTGCCATCCAGGGTGGATTCTTGGCCGGTCAAAATGTTTCCGGAATTTCTTGTCCGGGTACACCTCCACAACCTACCGCTAACGATGGTAACCTGATTATTTACGAAGGCGCCAGTGGTAACACAGGTCTGTCGTGGACATTCAACAGAAGAATGTTAGGCAGTATTACTTATGATTACCAGGTAACAGGAAATTACACCTATAGCTGGTCGCCAAATACAAATCTTGCAACACCTCTTGCTGCAACAACTACAGCTAATCCTTCGACCTCTACTTCTTACACCGTTCAGGTTACAGATGTGGCTACTTCATGTTCTAACTATGGAAATGTTATGGCTAATGTTACGCCACTACCTGCAGCTCCAACCGCGAATAATAATTCTCAGTGCGGTGCAGGTGTTCCAAACTGTACAGTTACAGGAACAGGTTCTTCGTATAAATGGTATCTGGTTCCGACAGGAGGAACTGCACTGCCGGGAGAAACGCTCGATCATCTGACTTCTTATATTGTTACTAGTACAACTACATTCTATGTATCACAAATCGTGAATTCATGCGAAGGTCCTAGAGCGGCAGTTGTACAGACAATTGGCGGTTATGATCCTATACAGGCATCAAATTTATCTTCAACATGCCTTGGTAGTCAGTTAAACCTTACTGTTGCCCAAACAGGAAACACAAATACTTATGTATATACCTGGACAGCTTCTCCGTTTACCGGCAGTGGATTATCAGGTTCAACTCCGGGCGATTTGGTTGATGGTCATCTTAATGTTATACCAACAGTGAATGGAACGTATGTGTACACTGTTACCGGTTATGATGCTGTATCAGGATGTACGGCTATTGCAACTTATACGGCAGTTGTTGCAGATGCTCCGGTCATTGCAACAGCGACCGCAAACCCTGCAACTGTTTGTTCAGGTTATAACGATACACTTATCGCAAAAACAAATACATCAACTTCTTTTGCAGGAGTGATTGGTACAAGTACGAATGTGATCAATGGAGGAAGCGTCGGACCATTTACAACAAATTCCGAGTCGTCGAGGATACAATACCTGATTACAGCCTCTGAATTGACAGCGGCGGGACTGACAGCGAACAGCAGCATCAATCAGATCAGCTTTAAGATTGTTACGGCAGTACCTACTTTCCCATGGAATAATTATAGAATTTCAATGGGACATACTCTGAATACCGCGCTGACAACAACCTGGGAAAATCCCGCAGCGCTTGTTTACAATTCAAATGTTTCCGCGACCTCATTACCTATTACGGGCGGATTAATGCCGTTTAACATTACTCCGTTTGTTTGGGATGGTACATCAAATCTTGTCGTACAAATTTGTTATGCTAATGACGTCAATGCAAATTGTACCAGTTGTTCAAACGGCGCTACTACGGTTCAGATAAATCAAACCACCACACCTTTCAATTCTGTTCATTATTATACTCAAAATGATTATGATGCATGTGGTGCTACAAATAACGGAACACTGGCCAACACCAGACCAAATCTGGTATTAAGCGGAAGTTCTCCTTCGACAGGAGCAGGCTCTTTAAGTTGGGTTTGGAATCCCGGTAATTTGTCCGGCAATTCTGTAATAGTTAATCCGACTGTTTCAACTGTATATAATGTAACTGCAACAGTTCCGGGTTCAAATTGTTCAACTACTCAGGGAATTGTTGTAGAAGTTAATCCGTTACCAGGTGCACCAGTTTCAAATGGTCCTTCCAATCAATGTGGTGTAGGTGTTCCAACTGCATCAGTTACCAGTCAGGGAGGAACGTTACTTTGGTACCTTACTCCAACCGGTGGTACTCCAATTCCGAATGAATCAGGAACTTCCCTTACTTCATATAGCATCAGTACGACAACTACATTCTACGTCGCTGAAAGTAACGGACAGTGCGAAAGCGCGCGTGTTGCTGTAATAGCGAACGTGACACAACCTGATGCCGTATCTGCTTCAGCACCTGCAAATGCTTGCGGAAATTCATCGGTGGCCTTATCCGCTACACAGACAACTTTCACAAACAGTAATAACTATACAGTATTCAGCTGGACCGCAAATCCGTCAGCAGGCAGTGGAATTACAGGATCGGTTTCCGGACAGAATGTTTCAGTCAGCCCTTCAGCAGGAGGAACATTTGTTTATACTGTAACAGCAACAGATCCGGTAGCGGGATGCGCTACAACTTCAACAGTAAGTGTTGTCGTTACTCCACCGCCTCATATTGATAATGTTGTTTCAACAATTAATCCGGTTTGTTCAAGTACTCCGGTGACAATTACTGCCAAGACTTTAATTTCCGGAAACATGACAGGTATTATTGGAACAGGTACTACGAATCTGACGACAGGAAGTGCTTTGCCGTTTGGTACAGGGAATGAGTCACAACGCGTTCAATACCTAATAACTGCTGCGGAATTAACAGCGGCAGGTTTGCAGCCGGGAAATATAAACAAAGTAACTTTTGTGGTTACATCTGCGACCGGTGTTACAATCGGTTGGGATGGTTATACAATTAAAATGGGTCATACTTCACTTACAGCTCTTACAAATAATGCTGCAGGCTGGGAACAAAGTTTGACAACCGTATACGGACCAACCAACCTGCCTCCGTCAGGAGTTGTGGCCGGTAATAACGTCTTCAACTTTACTTCACCATTTACATGGAATGGAACTTCGAACGTTGTTGTAGATATATGCTGGGCTAACGATCCATTGAATATTTGCAATTCAAATTGTAGTTCAAACGGAACAATCGCCGTGCCTGCCACTGTAACTTCTACTTCAAGCGTACATCACAATATTGCAGCAAGTGGAACATTCCCAACTTTATGCGGACAGGTACCAACAGGAACTGTTGTCAACACCAGACCTAATATGATTTTGAGCGGAGTAAGTTCAATATTGAGTGCAGGAAGTTATACATGGCAATGGAATCCGGGTGCGGTCAATAGCAATGCTATTACAGTTACTCCTTTGAATGTTCCTACAACATCATACACGGTTACTGCTACTGATCCCGTAACAACTTGTACAACTACCCAGGTTTATGATCAGACAGTGATTCAATCTCCTACGGCTCCGGTTGGAACCAATAGTTCACAATGTGGTTCCGGAGTTCCTACATGTTCAGTAACAAGTGCGGGAGGAAATCTTAACTGGTATTTGACTCCGACAGGAGGAACAGCTATTGGCGTTGCAAATGATCACGGTCAACAGCTTTCTACTTATTCAATTTCTGCAACTACTACGTTTTATGTTTCTGAATTTAACGGACAATGTGAAGGACCAAGAGGAGTAGTGGTAGCGACAGTAAACGTTCAGCCCGATGGAATTTCTGCTACGGGTCCAGGAACAGTTTGCTTCGGATCGGATGTTAACCTGTCAGCTGCTAAAACCGGCAATACAAACGGAAACGTTTATACCTACAGCTGGTCGGCAAATCCTGTTTCAGGAAGCGGAATGAGTTCTCCGACTCCGGGTCAGAATGTGATGGTAACACCGACAGTACCGGGTACATATATTTACACCGCTACTGCGACAGATGCTTCACAAGGTTGCGGAACAACTGCGACGGCAACCGTAATTGTTGCCGCTCCTCCGGTAACTCCTGCGCCAACTGCAAGTGAGACTACCGTTTGTCCGGGTAGCTCTTCAACGTTAAATGCAAATGCTTATAATTATACTGCCGCCTCTGTACAAACACCTATATCGGCGCAAAGTTCTGTTTCAACAGCTAACTGGTTTAATATTGATAATACATCAGCTTATCCGTTGACAGTTCATACATTCTCAATTGTGGCATTTAGTTCATCCACACAGGCGACTGTATTTTACAGTACTACTCCGTTACCTAATTGCGCAACACTTCCAACACTTGCAAACTTCACTGCAATCGGAACATTTGCAATCTCAGGCTTGGGAAGTACACAGTTTACTACTATCCCGGCGAATCTTAATATTACTATTCCTGCAGGTCAGACTTATGCATTCGTTGTAAGTGTAAACGGAATTTTATATTCCGCTAATGGCTCTGGAAATTGTGCGATAGTAGGACAGGATGCAAACCTTGCCATTCATGATGGATTTGGCGGAACAATTGCGGTTTCAACATTCAGTGTCAGACCAAATATTAAAGTAGATTATGACATCACTGTAGGAAGTCCGACTTATACTTATTCATGGACACCACCTGCTACCTTAAGCAATTCGACTATTTCAAATCCTGTTGCCACACCGGTTGCAAATACGACATATTCTGTTGTTGTAACAGACCCTGCGTCAGGTTGTACATCGAGCGGATCAGTGGAAGTTACTATTGGAGGAATTACGAGCACGCCGATTATTTCACCGGCAACAATTAATATTTGTAATTCAGGTCCGGTTAATATGAATGTAACAGCGCCTGATGCCGGCGTAACTTATACATGGCAAACTTCCACAACCGGAAGTGCAGGAACCTGGACAAACATCGGAACCGGTATTGGTATCATTGCTCCTTCAATTTCTGATAATACTTACTACAGAGTTTATGCAACGTGTGGTGGTGCATCTGATACATCTGCCATAAGTCTTGCTACGGTGTTGAAACCTGAAATGGTTTCTTATACCGGTGCTGCAAGATGCGGAAGCGGTCCGGTAACTATTAATTTAACCGGCACCGGTAGTTTTGACTGGTATGAAACAGCTTCTTCGACTAATCCTTTAGCTTCGAATACGGGCACTTATTCTCCAACCGTGAATTCAAACACGACGTATTGGATACAGGCATATATCGGTTCATGTCTTCATGCAGGACGCCAGCCGGTAAATGTTGTTGTGAATACACCTCCGTTTATTTCTGTTTCGGCAAATCCGGGAACAACTCTTTGTGGTGGCGGACCGGTTACTGTTACTGCAACAAGTACGAATGATCCGAATTATTCATATTCATGGTCATTGGATGGTGGAACAACAATGATAGCTACCGGAAGTGCGTATACCTTCACACCTTCTGCGACTACTACTGTAAATGTCTATGGTAACGACGCTTCAGGCGGACCGAATGCAGGATGCGGTACTTATTCTTCGATTACAATTTCAGTTCTTGAACAACCGGCAGTACCTGTTGTTACACCTGCTGCTCCTGTGATCTGTACGCCTAATGGTTGCACTGACCTGACGGTGTCAAATCCGGATACAGGTGCTCACATCTATCCCGGATTTTCACCTTCAAGTACTTCAATTGGTACCAGGGTAATTAATGGTGGTTTTGGACAGATATTTACCGTTTCACAACCTCTTACAATTAAGTCTGTGGAAATGTATTTTGCAGCTAATGTTGGTACTCCATATTCTGTATTAATATTTGATAATGCGACACAAACCCTTTTGTTCACATATATTGGTAGCGTCGTACACCAGGGACTTGGAAACGGAACACCAGATATCGTTCCGTTAAATGCAACATTGACTCCGGGTACTTATCGTATCGAAATGGGTGCTGATCCCGGAACTTATAATAATTCAACCGGTGCCGTTTATCCGTATACAATTCCGGGAGTTATTAGTATCATAGCAAATACTGCAGGCTTGGCTCCTTCTTACTACTTCTATTTCTATAATTGGGTTGTAACTACTCCTGAATTAGCAGTGTATAGCTGGAATCCGGGTAATATGACGGGAACAGAACAAACTGTTTGTCCGACTTCAACGACTACATATACTGTAACAGCGTCTTTCACTAACGGATGTACATCTACAGCCACTACAACTGTGAATTATCAGCCGATTGTTGTACCAACAATTACTCCTTCAGGTCCGACAACTATATGTAATGGCGGAAGTGTTTCGTTAGATGCCGGTGCAGGTTATGCATCGTACAGCTGGTCTGATGGAGTTAATATTGTAAGCACTTCACAAGTGTATGTCGCAGCTCCGTCAGTTACTACCACTTATACGGTAACAGTAAGTAATGGATTCTGCTCTGAATCATCATCGGTGGAAATTACAATTCAGGCATTGACTTCGCCTACTATTACAACAAACGTTTCTCCGACTATTTGCCAGGGATCAAGTGTAATAATGGATGCCGGTGCGGGATATGCGACATATAGCTGGTCAGACGGAACGAATGTTGTATCAACTTCACAAACATATACAACTAATTCAGCCGGAACATATACAGTAACTGTTACTGCCGCGAATGGTTGTTCAGCTTCTGATAATGAAACCGTACTTGTAAATCCAACACCAGCAGCTCCGGTAATTACTCCTTCCGGACCATTTACGCTTTGCGACGACGATCGTGACGGACCATTGGTTCTTGTTGCCGATACTACAGGTGCCGGAGCCGGTGTAAGTATGACATGGAATAATTTTGATGGTTCGTCAGGAACTAACCAAATTAGTGTGAATGGAAGCGATCTGGATTTCCTTGCATTCGGAAACCCATACGGTTTTGAATTAACAATAGCTAATAGTTACGGATGCTTCGCTGTTTCAAATTCAGTAATCGTTACAAGTGTTACTTGTCCGCCACAAACCGTTACTCTAAATGTCAAAGCCTTCATAGAAGGATATTATACCGGAAATGGTTTGATGGATAATTTCGGAACAGGCGGATGTCTGTTTGTAACCGGAAACAGTCTTTCAACTTCTGATGCAGACTCATTATTTATCAGTCTTATGGATCCTGTAACTTATGCACCGGTTGCAAATGCTACAGGAATTCTTCATACGAATGGAACTATTTCTGTTACAATGCCGTCTCTTGTAAGCGGAAACAGCTATTACATTAAGCTGGTTCATCGTAATGCGTTGCAAACGTGGAGTGCTGCACCTGTGCTTATGACTTCACCTGCTGTTACTTATGATTTCACAACTGCATCCAATAAAGCTTATGGAAGTAATATGATCGAATCATTCGATGCCATGGGCTGGATGATTTACAGCGGTGATATTTCTGATGCAAATAATACCGGACTGGGTCTTGGCTATCAGGATGAGATCATTGAGTCAGCCGATTATACGGATATGGAAAATGCCGTAAGTATAATTAAACTGGGATATGTTTTCGAAGATGTAACGGGTGATGGAATCGTTGAATCGGCCGATTATACTCTTATGGAAAATGCAGTTAGTGCAATCAGATTTAGTATTCATCCGTAAATTGGGTTTATTGATAATACCAAATTAAAAATGGGCTGTCTCGGGTTATTGAGACAGCCTTTTTTTATTGAAGATTTAAGTCCCGAGTCGAAGGGGGGATAAGTACTTTGTACTATAACCTTATTCAGGAAACAACGCCATTAAAATCTAATAATTGTTTTGGAGAATATTTTTTTTAGAATACCATTTCAAAGAATTTTTCAAGTATTTAAATCATTTCAAGTATTTACTACCTTCGCCCGCAAATATTATTCATGTCCATTTTTTTACTCATTTATAGTAGCCTCATAAATGTGATTATTAAGTTTGGGCGAATTAAGAAATTTTAAAGGATCGAATTGGTGGATATTGGCATTCGTAAACTCCTTCCGGCTATTTTAGTAGCTTCCTTAGGCTATTTTGTAGACCTTTATGATCTGTTGCTGTTTTCGGTGGTGCGAACAAAAAGTCTTATGGACCTTGGTGTTCCGGAAGCAGATACTGCAATGGTCGGTCTCAATCTGCTGAACTGGATGCTGGCCAGTATGATTATCGGAGGTGTTTTTTGGGGAATTCTTGGAGACAGAAAGGGAAGAATATGGGTGCTCTTTGGCTCGATAATTATTTATTCAATTGCTAATTTTTTGAATGCCTACATAACAACAGTTGAACAGTATCGGTTGTTGAGAATTGTTGCAGGCTTCGGTCTCGCAGGCGAATTAGGTGCAGGCATTACTCTTGTATCCGAAATGATGAAACCCGAAAAAAGAGGATTCGGAACAATGTTCATCGCTACAGTAGGAATGTTCGGGGCCGCTTTGGCCGCTGTAATTGGCCTGGTATTCAACTGGAGATTTGCTTATATGTTAGGCGGTATACTTGGATTTAGCCTCTTATTTTTTCGTTTCTGGCTAAAAGAAACGGATATTTTTAAAGGTGCTTTGAATAGTAAAGTTTCTAAAGGAAATATTATTCATCTTTTTTCCGACCGAAAACTCAGGACTAAGTATTTCAAATCAATATTGCCTGGCATTCCTGTTTATTTCGTTATGGGAATTCTTATTACTCTGGCTCCCGAGTTTGGTAAATCATACGGGATGACTACAATTCCAACGGCCGGAATGGCTGTTTTAATCAGTTATTTGTCTGCTTCAGTCGGAGATGTTATTTACACGAATTTTTCCCAAAGAATAAGAAGCAGAAAAAAAACTTTTGTCTTTGCTCTGCTTTTTCTGTTAGTGATCATTCTGTTTTATCTGTATTTCAATCCGGCATCCTTAATCCAATTTTACATACTGTGCGCATTGTTGGGACTTGCATGTGGTTATTGGATAGTACTCATGACCCATATAGCGGAACAGTTTGGAACAAATTACAGAGCTACCGTTACAACCACCGCGCCTAATTTCTTAAGAGGATTTATTATTCCGATTTCAATAATTTTCATGTACTTAAAACCATATTTGGGATTCGTTAATGCGGCCGCAATTATTGCAATTGTCGTAGTCGCGATACCATTTGTCTTTTTGTATTTTGTGGAAGATAAATTTGGAATCTCAATGGATTGGGTTGAAGACTAAAGCTTCTGCATTTTTCGGTTGATAAATTTGAGTCATTTAATTAGTGCAGTGAAAATGTCCCTACTTTCATCAGGTTTTTATAAATAATAATAATTCAAATTAATAAAGACGTTTTCCCCTAAATCTTCAATCTTCAATCTTCAATCTTCAATCTTCAATAAATTATTCTTCACCCCATTCGACATCAACTTCCAAAAATACTTTTCATTAACAACGTTTTTCAAGCTATTCATGTGACGTTGGCCATGCAGGTCACTGCCAATAAAGTCGATCAAATTATTATCAATCAGATATTCTGCCGTACGCTTTGATGCTTTACCATAGTAGCCGGTAAGCGAGTTTATGTTTAATTGAAATAACGCGCCCGATTCTTTTAGCTTATGGTATTCATCATATTTTTCATACCAGAAATTGTAACGTTCAGGATGAGCGAGTAGGGGAATATAATTGTTTACATTTATATCGAAAATAATTCCACGTATGTTGTCGGGCGGATTTATGTATGAAAGCTCAAAAAGCAAATATTTGTCGTCGAGTGCTAAAAGTCTTTCGTTTTTCATCTTAGTGAGAAAGTATTCGTCGACATAATATTCTGCTGCCGCATCTATCTGCATTTTAATACCCGCCGTTTTCACAGCTTCTCTCACCTGTTCAACTCCGCCAAGAATAATTTCTGACGTGTTCTTATAATAATCACTCATCACATGCGGTGTTGTAATGAGTCGCTTAAATCCAAGTTCTGAAAACTGACGAATCATTTCAAGCGATTCCTCCATGGACTTCACTCCGTCGTCAATACCCGGAATCAAATGACTATGTATATCCGTAACAACCGAACTGAAATCAGTTACAGGAGGGTAGTCGGGTTCTTTTTTACTGCGTTTGAAGAGGGAGAACATTTGGGGGATGCTTAGTCTTGAGGATGTCGATGAATTGGTTTCGGGTTTCGGGTTAGGGGATGCTTAGTCTTGAGGATGTCGAAGATAAGGTTTCGGGTTTTGGGTTTCGGGTTGGGGGCTGCTTGGTTGTGGAGGTGTCTAGGATTAGGTTTCGGGTTAGGGGATGCTTAGTCTTGAGGATGTCGATGAATTGGTTACGGGTTACGGGTTTCGGGTTGGGGCTG